>CAZTGY010000245.1:0-822 GCA_964613445.1 uncultured Chromatiaceae bacterium
GATCCCGACCGGGATGCCGCGGGCTACGGAGTGCGTTCGGGTCGTGCCGGGTCGCGCCTGAAGGCGCTCCTACGGGGGCAGGCCGAGGGCGCCGGGGTTCAGCAGGCGGTCCGGGTCCAGGAGCCGCTTCAGGTCCTCGACCAGGGCCCGGGTCCCGGGCTTGCGGCTCGCCAGGTAGGGGTAGTCCTTGCCGACCTGCATGTGGCTGGCGCCGTTGCGGCTGCAGAGTTCCTGGATGCGGCCCTTCAGCTCCTTCACCAGCGCCCGCCCCGCGGGGTTGGCCGGGTGCTCCGGCACCTTCGGCAGCAGTGCCGCCGGATAGACGCGGCGGTGGTAGATGCTGCGCTCGTCCTCCCACAGGAACGTGGGCTCGTAGATGAAGGCGTTCGTGCTGAAGAACATGAGCATGCGGGTGAGCTGCACGCGGTTCTGCTGCATCCGGTCCCGGTACCCGGCCAGCAGCGCCTCGAAATCCGCGTGGTGCTTCAGCACGGCCGAGAACGGCAGCACGCCGTGGGTCGGCTTCCAGCGCTCGCCGTTGGGCCCCAGGATCGGCAGGAGCTCCATGAAGGGATTGGCATTGAAATAAGTGGGGATCGTGTTGGCCACCTCGGCGCCGTACTTCCCCGCGATGGCGCGCACGGCAGCCAGCTTCAGCTTCGCCTCGCCGGCGGTCAGGCCCTCGGTGCTGAAATGCGCGGAGTACACGGCGTTCTTCAGGAAATTGCGGCCCGCCATGCCCATCCGCAGCACCTGCAGGGCCCCGTCCAGCGGGCTCGGGGCCGACAGGAACACGGACTTCGCCGCTTCCAGCGGGCTGGC
>CAZTGY010000245.1:832-3525 GCA_964613445.1 uncultured Chromatiaceae bacterium
CTGGCGGACTCCATGCGGGTGAGGGCCGTCTTCTGCTGGCGCGGGTCCAGCCCGAAGTTCTGGGAGACCACGCCGAGGCGGGCGGCCTCCATGAGCGCCTTCAGGCAGTTCTCGCCGGTGGGAAAGCCGAAGGACGCAGCGGCGAACCCGGTGGGCTTGTGCATCAGCCGCAGCGTCATGCGCGCCTTCACGCCCAGGGCGCCGGCGTCGCCGACGAACAGGCCGGTGAGATCGGGGCCGTAGTAGCGGTAGAACGGCAGGCTGTTCGTGCCGCCGCCGGAGCCGGTGGAGAGCATCTCGCCACTGGCCAGGATGATGTCCATGCCGAGCAGGGACTCGGCGGACACGCCGTAGAGCCCGGACCCGTAGTTGACGGCGTAGTGGGACATGCCGCCGCCCACGGTGGCGGCGAGCCCGGAGAACGGGCCCCACATGGGCGTGCGCAGCCCCCGGGCGCTGACGGCCGCGTAGAGCTGCGCCCAGGTGACGCCCGGCTCGACCGTGACGTAGAGGTCCGCCTCGTTGATGTCGATGCCCGTGAGCCGCGCCATGTCGAGGGTCAGGGTGCCCGCCCGCACGGGCAGGTAGGCGTCGGTGTAGGACGCCCCGCCGCCGCGCACGACCGTCGGTGCCTTGTGCCGCGCGCAGAGCCGCATGACGTCCTGCAGCTCGGCCACGGTGCCCGGTTGCACGACCGCCGCGGCGAGCACGTCGGCCTGGCGGAAGACGTCGGTCGAATAGAAGGTCCGGGACTCCTCGTCGGTGAGGACGTGGCTGGCGCCGACGATGGCGGCCAGGCCGTCGAGGAGCCCGGCGGCGGTCAGACCCTGGGACGCTGCACTCATCGCGCCATTGTATTGTAGGAGCGGCTTCAGCCGCGACCGGGAAGATTCGGGTCGCGCCTGAAGGCGCTCCTACAGGAACGGTCTGGAATGAAATCACGCAAGGGCTACGCCGACGGGCCGGACGGGCAGGTGCATTACCGGGACGCGGTGGCCGGCGTGCCGCTGCTGCTGCTGCACCAGACGCCGTGCCACCTGGGCATGTTCGACGCCGCCTGGCCACTGCTGGTCGCCGCGGGCATCCGGGCCATCGGGGTCGACACGCCGGGCTACGGCCAGTCGGACCCGCCCCGGGGCACGCCGACCATCGCCGGCTACGCCCGGGCCGTGGCGGCCGTGCTGGACCACCTGGGGCTCGAGTCAGCCGACGTGCTGGGCCACCACACGGGCGCGTCCATCGCGGCGGAGCTCGCCGTCGCCGGGCCGCGCCGGATCCGCCGCGTCATCCTGAACGGCCCGCCGCTCTTCACGCCGGAGGAGCGCGCGGCCTACCTCAAGGCCATCGCGGCGGCACCCCGGCCCGAGCCCCGGGCCGACGGCAGCCACCTGCTGGCCGTGTGGGAACGGCGCCAGCACTTCACCCCGGGCTGGACCAGCGTGCCCGCCATGCACCGGGGCGTGGTGATGATGCTCTCCGCGCAGGTGCAGGGCGACGGGGAGCGGCCGGGCTACAGCGCCGCCTTCGCCCACGACATCGGCGCGCCCCTCGGGGCCATCACCCAGCCGGGGCTCATCCTCACGAACACCGGCGACGACCTGTACGCGATGGCGTGCCGCGCGCGGGACCTGCGGCCGGACTTCGCCTTCGTCGCCCTGGAGGGCGGCACCCACGACATCGTGGACGAGCAGCCGGTGGCGTGGGCAGCGGCGGTGGCGGGCTTCGTCCTGGCCTAGATGACCGCGCCCGTCCATATCCTGGGCCTCTCGGCCTACTACCACGACAGCGCCGCCGCCCTGCTCCGGGACGGAGAGGTGGTCGCGGCGGCCCAGCAGGAACGCTTCACCCGCAGGAAGCACGACCCCGACTTTCCCCGGGAGGCCATCGAGTACTGTCTCGCGGAGGCCGGCATCGGCTTGAGGGATCTCCACAGCGTGGTGTTCTATGACAAGCCGCTGGTCAAGTTCGAGCGGCTGCTGGAGACCTACCTGAGCTACGCGCCGAACGGCTTCCGGTCCTTCGTCGCGGCCATGCCCGTGTGGCTCAAGGAGAAGCTCTACCTCAAGACGACACTGAAGCGCGAGCTGGCGGACCTGGCCGGCTGCAAGACCCGGCAGCTGCCGCCGCTGCTCTTCGCGGGGCACCACCAGTCTCACGCCGCGTCCGCGTTCTTCTTCAGTCCCTTCGACCGTGCCGCCGTCCTCTGCCTGGACGGCGTGGGCGAATGGGCCACCACCTCCACCTGGGTGGGCAACGGCCGGGAGCTGAAGCCCCTCTGGGAGATCGATTTCCCCCACTCCCTCGGCCTGCTCTACTCCGCCTTCACCGACTTCACCGGCTTCCGCGTGAACTCCGGCGAATACAAGCTGATGGGCCTCGCGCCCTACGGCCGCCCGGTCTACGAGGCCCTGATCCGCGACAGGCTCATCGACATCAAGGACGACGGGACCTTCCGGCTGGACATGCAGTACTTCAACTACTGCACCGGCCTGACGATGACCAACGACCGGTTCGCCGCCCTGTTCGGCGGGCCGCCGCGGGCGGCCGGGAGTCCCGTGACCCAGCGCGAGATGGACATGGCGGCCTCGATCCAGAAGGTGACGGAAGACGTCGTGCTGCGGCTCGCGGCAACGCTGCACCGGGAGACTGGCGAGCAGAACCTGTGCCTGGCCGGCGGCGTGGCGCTGAACTGC
>CAZTGY010000245.1:3535-4839 GCA_964613445.1 uncultured Chromatiaceae bacterium
CATCTGGGTGCAGCCCGCGGCGGGCGATGCCGGCGGGGCCCTGGGCGCGGCGAGCATCGCCTGGCACGACTACCTCGGCACGGACCGCTCCGCTTCCGATGGCCGGGACCGGATGCGCGGCGGCTACTTGGGCCCCCGCTACGGCGCGGATGAAGTCCGGCGGCAGCTGGATGCCACCGGCGCCGTCTACCAGGAACTCGCCGACGCCGAGCTCATGCCGCGCCTGGCCAGGCTCCTGGCGGACGAGAACGTGGTCGGCTGGGTCCAGGGACGCATGGAATTCGGCCCCCGGGCTCTGGGGTGCCGCTCGATCCTCGGCGACCCGCGCAGCGCGAAGATGCAGAGCACCATGAACCTGAAGATCAAGTACCGGGAGTCCTTCCGGCCCTTCGCGCCGGCCGTGCTGGCAAACCGGGTGGCGGACTACTTCGAGCACGAGGGCGACAGCCCGTACATGCTGATCGTCGCGCCGGTGCGTGACGAGCTGCGCATCCCGCTGACGCCGGAACAGGAGCAGCTCTTCGGCGTCGAGAAGCTGCAGCTGAAGCGCTCCACCCTGCCCGCCATCACCCACGTGGATTACTCGGCCCGGGTCCAGACCGTGCACCCGGACACGAACCCCCGCTTTCACCGGCTGCTGGAGGAATTCGAGGCCCGGACCGGTTGCCCGGTGCTCGTCAACACGTCGTTCAACGTGCGGGGCGAGCCCATCGTCTGCACCCCGGCGGATGCCTACCGCTGCTTCATGCGCACGGAGATGGACTACCTGGTCGTCGAGAACTTCATCATGGCGAAGCCCGACCAGCCCGAGCCGGCCGACAGGACGGACTGGCGCACCGGGTTCGCCCTGGACTGAGCCAGCGGTGGCGCGACAGATGAGCACCCGCCACAGGATCCCCGGACTCGACCGGCAGGGCCTCCGGGAATTCGGCCTCCTCATGAGCCGGATCACGACGCCGCTCATCTTGGGCGTCGTGTTCTACCTGGTGATCACGCCGATGAGCCTTGTCATGCGGCTGGCCGGGAAGGACTATATGGCGCGGCGCCTGGACCGGAAGGCCAGGAGCTATCGCATCGAGAGCCCCGCGACGCCCCCGGAACGCCTGGAGAAGCCCTTCTGATGATCGACCTGATGAAAGGCCCCTGGGACTTCAGGCGCGAATCCGTACCAGTAGGAGCGCCTTCAGGCGCGAATCCGGTTGTTGTCGCGCCTGAAGGCGCTCCTACACGAGGAGAATTGAATTGCCAAAAGTTGCACTGATCACCGGCGTCACGGGCCAGGACGGCGCGTACCTGGCGGAGTT
>CAZTGY010000246.1:0-1660 GCA_964613445.1 uncultured Chromatiaceae bacterium
CTCGTGCTCGGTGATCGAGCAGAAGGTGCAGCCGCCGAAGCAGCCGCGCTGGATGATCACCGAGAAGCGGATCATCTCCCAGGCCGGGATCTTCGCGTTGCCGTAGGCCGGGTGCGGCAGCCGCGTGTAGGGCAGTTCGTAGACCGCGTCGAATTCCTTCGTGGCCAGCGGCAGCGGCGGCGGGTTGAGCCAGATGTCCCGGTCCCCGTGCCGCTGCACGAGCGCCCGCGCGTTGCCGGGGTTGGTCTCGAGGTGCAGCACGCGGGAGGCGTGGGCGTAGAGCACGGGGTCGCCCCTGACCGACTCGAAGGACGGCAGGCGCACGACGGTGCGGGCCCGGTCCAGCTTCGGCGCGCGGTGCTGGAACCGGATGACCTTTTCGCCGGCCGCCGCCGGCGCGCCGGCGGGCGCCCGCGCCGCGTCCATGGCGTAGGGGTCCTTCGGCGCGTCGATGGGGCCGGGCTCGTCCACGCTGGTGGAGTCGACCTCCGCCCAGCCCCCGGGGAGTTCCTGGCGTGCGAAGGCGGTGCCCCGGATGTCGGTGATGGTGCCGATGGCGGCGCCCTTCGCCAGGCGGTGCGCGATCTCGACGATCTGGCGCTCGCCGTTGCCGAACACGAGCAGGTCCGCCTTGCTGTCGAAGAGGATGGAGCGGCGCACCGTGTCGGACCAGTAGTCGAAGTGCGCCACGCGGCGCAGGCTGGCCTCGATGCCGCCGATCACCAGCGGGACGCCCCGGAAGGCTTCCCGGACGCGCTGGGCGTAGACGATGACCGAGTGGTCCGGGCGCCGGCCTGCCTCGCCATCCGGCGTGTAGGCATCGTTCGAGCGGATGCGGCGGTCCGCCGTGTAGCGGTTCACCATGGAGTCCATGTTGCCCGCCGTCACGCCGAAGAAGAGCGTGGGGGCTCCGAGCGCCTCGAACGCCGCCGTGGAGGTCCAGTCGGGCTGGGAAATGATGCCGACGCGGAAGCCCTGGGCCTCGAGCAGGCGCCCGACCACGGCCATGCCGAAGCTCGGGTGGTCCACGTAGGCGTCGCCGGTCACCAGGATCACGTCGCAGGCGTCCCAGCCCAGCGCGTCCATCTCCGCTCGGGACATGGGCAGCACGGGCGCCGGCGTCAGGCGGCTCGCCCAGTACTTGCGGTAGGAGAACAGGTCGCGTGCGGCGTCCATGGGCATTCTCGCTGGGGTTCCGTCGCTGCTAGCGGGCGCGCGGCGCGATGCTGGCGCCCAGGCGGTCAGGTCCCGATGGCAGCCGCTCGAGGCGCGGCTCCCGGAGGCCGCCAGCGTAGCGCAGATTCGCCGTCTCGAAGCGATCACCATTCTCCACCAGCAGGGCGATGGGTCCGCCGTCGGCCGACTGTGCCGCGGCAATCGCCTCCCGCAGGCGGCTGGCGGACCAGCGTCGGCCATTGACGGCCCGGACCTGCATGCCCGGGGCCAGGCCCGCGTCGCCGGCGGGCGTTCCCGGGAAGATGTCGTCGACCAGGCCCGCCGTGTTGACGCGCATCCCCAGCGAGTAGGCGAGTTCCATGCTGGCCGACGGATCCCAGGCTTCGATGTCCTGGAGGAAGGCGTTGCGCCCGGGCCCGTAGGCGAGGCGCCAGCCGCCCGGGCCGAGCCCGCCCACCGGCGGTGGCGGCGCGGTGGCCGTGAT
>CAZTGY010000246.1:1670-3333 GCA_964613445.1 uncultured Chromatiaceae bacterium
CCAGTCGTGGCGCAGCACGGCGTCGAGCGCCGCGTACACGTCGTCTTCGGAGTACGGCACCACCCGCGGCGGCCCGGCCAGCCCGGCTCCCTTGCCGCCGAAGAACGCCGCGCAGAAATCATCCAGGCTCCGCCGGCCCCGGGTCGCGTCGCGGATCAGCATGTCGGCCTCGAGCCAGACCAGCGCGCCCTCGTTGTAGTAGTCGGCCGAGCGCCGGTAGCTGCGCCACAGGGGCGACGCGCGGCCCACCTGCTGGGCCGCCACCGCCGTGTCCGCCACCGGCCGCCAGCCGCGGCCCGGCTGGATGGAGTAGTAGGCCGCCGACTGCGCGAGCCGGTCCCGGTACCGCTCCGCGGGCCAGAGGCCGCTGCGGGCCGTGAGCACGTGCCCCAGGTACTGGGTCAGGCCCTCGTAGACCCACAGCAGGTCGCCCCGCATGGGCTCCTGGAAGTCGGGCGTGGCGAGGCCGTCGGGCCGCCGGTACTTGCCGTTCCAGGAGTGCACGTACTCGTGGGCGAGCACGGGAAGTTCCAGCATGCCGACCGCCGGGTTGGTGAAGCTGTTCTCGGCCACCCGGTTCTCGCTCGACTCGTGGGACTCCAGGCCGAACTGGGTGACCTGGTCGCTCAGGGCGACGAGGAAGGTGTAGCGGCGGAACTGCCGGGAGCCGAACAGCGCGTCGGCCTCCCTGACCAGGTTGCGCAGGTGCTTCGCCGTCTCCGGCGTGATCTCCAGGGCGGCGGCGCTGTCGGCGGCCACCGCCAGCACCACGGGCCGGGAAGACTCGTCCAGGCCGAGCCGCCGGAAATGCCGGCCCGCCAGCAGCGGCGAATCCACCAGCGTGGTCAGGCTGACCGGCGCAAAGCGGATGACGTCGGCGCCGGCCGGTGCCGGGCCGGCCACGTCCAGGGCCGTCGCGAACTCCCAGCCGGCGGGCAGCGCGATGGACGGCTCGACCTGCAGCTCGCCGGTGGCGGCGCCCGCGGGATACAGCACCAGCTGGCTCCACTTGATCATCGCCAGCTCGGTCGTCAGCGAGGCCGGCGAGGCGAGCCCGCCGTCGGGCAGCCCGGACACCAGGTCGAGGGCCACGTCGAGGCTGCGGGCCCCGTCGGGGACGGTCACCCTGAAGGAATAGAGGTCCACGCTGTCCCGCTGCCAGGCCACGGGCTGGCCGCCGGCGGTCATGCGGATGCCGACCAGGTCCGTCACCGGTCCCGTGGGGCCGTGGGTTCCCGGCAGCCACTTCGGGTAGACGAGCGTCAGCGGGCCGGGGGTCACGGGAATCGCCAGCCGCGCATGCAGGACCCGCCGCGGCGCCTCGCGTGCATCGATCTCGAGCTGCAGCCGTTCCCCGGCCCCGGCCAGCAGCGGGAAGCCGAGCAGGGCGGCCGCCAGCGCGGCGACCAGGGCGCGCGCCGTCATGACGGATTGATCATGGTCGCGGACTTCTTCTTCCGCAGCCGGATGTTGAGCATCTCCACGATCACGGAGAACGCCATGGCGAAATAGATGTAGCCCTTCGGCACGTGGGTGTCGAAGCCGTCGGCGATCAGCGCCACGCCGACGACCATCAGGAAGGACAGCGCCAGTGTCTTGATGGTGGGATGGTCGGAGACGAAATTGCCGATGACGGAGGCGAACAGCATCATCAGGCCCACCG
>CAZTGY010000246.1:3343-4828 GCA_964613445.1 uncultured Chromatiaceae bacterium
GCGATCATGATCTCGACCTCGTCGACCATGCCGACGGCGGTGATGATCGAGTCGAGCGAGAACACGATGTCGATCAGGATGATCTGGAAGATGATCGCGCCGAACGTGGCGGCCGCGGATTTCTGGCCCTCGTCGTCCACGCCCTCCACGAGGTGGTGCAGCTCCTTCGTGCTCTTCCAGATCAGGAACAGGCCGCCCAGGATCAGGATGATGTCGCGCCCGGAAATCTCGATGGAGGTGATGCTGAAGAGGGGCGCCTTGGCCCCGACGATCCAGGACAGCGTCACCAGCAGCCCGATGCGCATGAACATGGCGAGGAACAGGCCGATGCGCCGGGCGACCTCCCGCTGGGCACGGGGCAGCCGGTCCACCAGGATGGAGATGAAGATGATGTTGTCGATCCCCAGCACCAGCTCCAGGGCGGTCAGGGTGAGGAACGCGATCCAGGCCTCGGGTTGGGTCAGAAGTTCAAGCATGTTCAATCATTTACGTCAGATTTCTGAGATTCTTTTTGGCTCCCTGCGCGGGCGCCCGGCAGGGTACCACGCCGGCCCGGGGCGGGAAGGCCGTTAATGATGACCATCGCGGCCCGCGCGAGTTCCAGCGGCCGTGTGGCGTGCCCTGGCTAGCCCGGCTCACTATATGCGGTCCGCCGGGACCGCCACCACGAGTGCCGACGATGCCTGAGCCGATCATCATTCCGGGGCGAGTCCTCGGCATTGCCCGCCGCGACGTGAAGCGCGGCCCGATGCTGCCGCTGGAGCGCGCGGAGGTTTCGCGGTCCGCCGGCGTGACCGGCGACACGCGCGGCAGGCCCGGCCCGCGCCAGGTCACCGTGCTGTCGGCGGGCGCGTGGCTGGAAGCCTGCGCCATCGCGGGCACCGAACTGTCGTGGCTCGCGCGCCGGGCCAATATCCTCGTCGACGGGCTCGACCTCCGGCAGGCGACTGGCGCGGTCCTTCGTTTCGGCGATGGCATCGAACTGCTGGTGACCGGCGAGCTCGATCCCTGCCAGCGGATGGACGCAGCGGCGCCCGGCCTGCGCCTGGCGCTCGCGGACGACTGGCGGGGTGGCGTGACGTGCCGGGTGCGGCGGGGCGGGCTGCTCACGGTCGGCGCGCCTGCCAGGCTGGACAAGGCGGGCTGACCGCCGGCCAGTCCGTCACTGCGCGCGGCCGCACGCCCAGCAGAGGTCGAAGCCCGCGGGGTTCTCCTCCCGGCAGGACGCGCAATGCCAGGCCGGCTCACCGCCCGGGGAGGGTGGCGACGCAGCGGCCTGGAACTCGGCGATGAGGCGGGCGCACCGGTCGGCGAGGCCGGCGTCCAGCACCCACACCTCCGCGTCCACCGTCATGCCGGGATTGAGCGGCAGGACGCCCGGCGTGCCCGCCACGTTCTCATTAAGTAGCATCGCGGGGATCCGCTGCTGCTCCAGCAGGGCCAGGATCTCGCGGGCTTCCCACAGGCAGCCCGAGGAGTAGACGC
>CAZTGY010000247.1:0-4806 GCA_964613445.1 uncultured Chromatiaceae bacterium
GCCGTCGATCTCGAAGGTCGGCGGACCCCACTCCGTGGGCACCAGCTTGATGAGCGACTCCCGGTAGCGCGACACGGCCTGGAATCCCGCGCCGTCCCAGTGATAGATCGTCCGGGCCTTGCAGGTGGCGAGCCAGGGATAGCGCCGGCCCGCGTGCTGCCAGCCACCATCGTCCACGTGAACGGTCGTCATCGTGCGCCCGAGGTCCAGCGAGCAGGTGGCAGTTGGCCCGCCGGCACGCGCTGCTGCCCGCAGCGACTCCTGCACGGGCAGGGTCAGCAAGGGCCCCGGCCGGCTGCCGGCCGGCAGGCCCGGCTTTGCGCCATTTCTGTCCATGGCCTTATGGTAAAGCCGCAGCTCCGCTGCCCGGGACCCCTCGTTGCAGCACTATTGGCGGGCGCCCGGACTCCCGGTAGATTGACTCCATAACAAGAGGAGACACCCCGTGAAGTTTCCCGCATGCCGCCCCGTCTCGCCCCGGTTTCTGTTTGCCCGCCTGCCAGTCCTGGCGCTCGCTGCCCTGCTGACCGGCTGTGGCGGCGGCGGGGGCGGAGGCGACGACAGCGAAGACGATTTCTTCAATGTCCTCGCCTTCTATGACTATGCGATCAGCAACCCCGCTGGCGCGCCGGCACCCTTCACCAAGACCGTCAAAGCCCCCGGCCAGCCGGATGATGTCTACGTCGTCAATGCCGGCACCGGCACCGTCCGGGGCCGCTACTTCACCAACGACGGGGACCTGACCGTCGCCGGGACGACGACCTACTCCGTCGACTGGCGCCAGGGCGGGCCGGCGCCGTCCGGGTTCGCCATCGGGTTCACCAGCGAGGCCAGCCTGCCGGCGAACCGCGCCCTGCCCATCAGTGGGAGCTTCGCCATCACGTGGGGCACGGATACGATCACCGTGGACTATGCCCCTGACGGCGTGGACGTCGCGTTGAATGGCGGCATCCCCGTGACCTTCACGGCGCCGGAGTTCCTCGTGCTCGACCTGCCCGCCTCGGTGGCAACCGACTGGCAGCGCGTTGCCGCCCGGGCCTCCCGGGCGCTCAACGACCTCCTTGTCCAGGCCCGCGCAGTGCCGGTCTTCCTCGAACGGGTCAATGCCGGCGAGCTGGATTCCGGCCAGTCGGCGACGGCCTGCACGACGATTCCCGGCTCGCCACCGGCAGGCATCATCCAGGCGGGCGAACTGGTGTCGGTGGAACTCGGCGGTGGAGACCGCTACCGGACCACGTTCACGGACTGCTTCTCGCGGTCGGGCAGCCAGGCCACGATCGGCTTCCTCGGCACCGGAACCGTGGACCGGAACAACCTCGTGACCACGGTGAATGGCGGAAGCCAGGGCGGAGCCCTGGTGGAATTCGGCTTCGTCGCCCCGGGTGGCATCTCACTGGACACCCTGTTGCGCGTGCTCGAGGAAAGCAGCCCGGGGGTGTGGACGTTCAACGGCAACGAGACCGCCGTGAACGGCGGCTTCTCGATCCTGTACACCTACCCTGACTAGCGCCGGGAACGGTCAGCGACGCCCGCCGCCGGTGGCGGCCTACCGGGCCTTCAGCCACCCGGTGAGCGAATAGCGGAATGCCGGGGCGAAAGTCGCCACCTGGCTGACCGAGTGGGGGTGAGGCACCCGAAACAGGCTGAGCACATTGAAGCCGGGCGTGAGCCCCCGCTCGATGTGGCCCGCCACATCGTGGAACAGCAGCAGGCCACCGAACTCGGGGCGCCAGTTCTTCGTCAGACCAAGAACGTAGGCGTACAGCCGGTCCTTGCCATCCACGTGATCGTCATGGGTGGTCAGGAAATGCCCGGGCCGGTAGCGCGTGGCCTGGAGGTCCGCGGCGGCGATGCGCGCATCGCCGGTCAGGTCACGGAGGAATCCGGCAAACGCGCCCCCGACGATCAGGTCGTGCACGCCGGCAATCAGTGGCGGCAGCGCCCCGCCGCCGGCTGCGATGTCGCCGATCGGGTAGTTGTCGTAGGCGTACTGGAAGCCGCGCGCCGCCCCCGCGGCGATCCCGGAGGCGATGGCCTCGCGGGCGGCGGCATCGATGGCCGCCACCTGCAGGGGATGAACGTCGTGGTGCCGGCCCTGGTGGTTGAGCACGAAGCGCCAGTCCACGACCTGGGCCAGCGTACCGTGCAGCGCCTCGGCAGCGCCCTTGTCGAGGAAGCCCGGCAGCTGGGTCCAGCCGCGCTCGGCCAGTTCATTGCGGCGCAGGCCGGCGTCGGTTCGGGGTGCGATCATCGCAACGCCTTCAGGCGTGATTCGCCTCGCTGCAGATGATAGTCCATGCGCTCCGCGAGGAAGCGGTCCCGCACCACGACGTCGGCGCCGATCTCGAGCACCGGGGCCGCCTCCGGTTCGAAGGCGGGCCATTCGGGCAGGCCTGGCCCATTGGGATTGCCCGTCTGCGCAAACCGCACCCAGTAGCGGGTCATCAGCCGGCTGACGTCCCGGTCGCGGGCCGTGATCCGCGTGAGGTCGGCCTCGGCGCCGAGCGTCCCCATCACGAAGGCAATGTCATCGGCGTGGGCGGCACCGGGCTGGCGCGAGCGCCGGTCAGCCGCCACGTACGAGAAGTACCAGGAATGCACCGGCATCCCGGCCTCGCGCATCCGGTGGGCCAGGTAGCGGGAGTGGGACAGGATGACCAGGTCGCCGAAGACCGCATCGTCCAGTGCATCGCCAGCGAGGCCGGGATAGAGGCGGTCCTTGTCCGCGTCGGGCACGAGACGGGCCGCAATCGCCGGCGAGAAGCCGCCGCCGATCTTACGGCCGAGGCTCGCCTCCCAGCTGTTGCCGCCCGTCAGGTACGGCACCTTCTGCTGGGCGCCCGCCGCGAAGAGCAGGCCCACCTGGTCGGGCAAGGTATCGCCGTCGATGACCGGCGAGAACCGGTCGCGCTCCCCCATGGCCGCCAGGAGTTCGGCGGCCGGGAGTGCGCGAAGCGTCGCGGCCATGTCGGCACCAGGCGCGACTCCCAGCCTGGCGATGAAGGACTCTGCAATCTCCTCGGCCGGCGGATTGAACCCCGCGCGCCGCCCGAGCCGTGGCGCCGGGGCCATGCCTACCGAGGAGCTCTGGCTGATGGCCTGCTGGAACAGCCCCCGGGCCGCCGGCATCACCATGAGATAGTTCACGGCGTCGGCACCGGCCGACTCGCCGAAGATCGTCACGCGCCGCGGGTCGCCGCCAAACGCCGCGATGTTCCGCTGCACCCACTGAAGCGCCGCCACGGCGTCCAGCAGGCCGTAGTTGCCGACCGGCTCGCCGGACCATGCCAGCGCCGGATGCGCGAGAAACCCGAACATCGCCAGCCGGTAGTTCATGGTCACGACCACGACGCCCTGCCTGGGGATCGCGGTGCCATTCAGCTGGGGAAGATTGCCGCTGCCCTGGGAGAACCCGCCGCCGTGGATCCAGACCATCACCGGCATGGCCTCGGCCGGCCGCGTGTCCGGGGTCGAGACGTTCAGCGTCAGGCAATCCTCGTCGAAGCGTTGTATCTCCGGCGGCGCGGCCGCCGGGGGCTGGGCGCAGGTGGGGCCGTATTCGAGCGCCGCCCGGACGCCGGTCCAGGCCGTGGCGGGCTGCGGCGGGCGCCAGCGCCACTCCCCTGTCGGCGCGGCCGCGTAGGGGATGCCGCGGAAGACGAGGACACCGTCCACCCGGGCACCGCGCAGGTGGCCCGTGTCGATGGTGACGAGCGGATCCGGAGGACTGCCGGCAAGCCGGGAGCAACCCGACAGGACGGCCAGGGCCAGCATCAGCGTGCTGAACCGGGAGCCGGCGCCCCGGGGCGCCGGGCGCGGGTCGCGAGTGATTCGTGTCATCCGCCGGAGGATAGCCCGCCCCGGCGACGCTGACTAAGCGGCAGCCTTCCGTCGCATCCAGCCCATGACACCCAGCGCCGATCCGAACAACCACACGGCGGCCGGGACCGGCACCACGGAGGCGATAGTTACGGACGATACGGCGCCGTAGCCATCCACCCAGTGGGTCACGTCGCCGGTGAATCGGTCGGCCGGGCAGTTGCGGGTGGCCGGGACGTTGCCACCGGGATAGTTGTAGGTATCGAGTATCTTGCAGTTCCCCAGGGGGCTGGGGGACTGGTAGTCGTAGAGCTTGAACTCGAGCCAGGCGCTGCCGCCACCCGCCGACAGGACCAGCGACAGCGGGTCGACCGGCGCCACACTGGCGACGAAGGGGACCGGGAAGGCGCCCGCCTTTTCGACGTACAGGCTGATGAACTCGTTGTCGACGGTATCCCCTGCCGGGGCATGGAGATCGCCAGCTGTCAGGCTGAACCTGTCGGTGCCAGCCGTGTCGTTCGCCTCGAGCTTGCTGCTCCAGGTGGTGTCCATGGCGATGGTCTGGCCATAGATCGTGATGTCGCTGCTGACGACGAAGGACTCGTAGAGCTGCGAGTTGCCGCCGTTGGTCGTGTTCTCCCAGTAGTCCCCCCACGCCGGGATGGCCTCATAGGAGTTTCTGGCGGGGGTCAGGGCATTGGTCTCGTAGACGATGCGGGCCGTGAAGGCCTGGCCAACGATCGACGAGGCCCCGCCCATGGTGGGCAGCACCGCCGGCCACGTGTTCGAGTAATGGTCGGTGCCGACGCTGAGCGTGCCGGTGATCGTGACCTGCACCTGGGCGGCGATGGCAGTGCCGCTGGCGAGGAGGAGAACCAGGGCGCCAGCCACGGCACCACGCCGGGCCAGGAATACAGGACGGAGGACTGACATGGTGCTTGCCTGAGCGGGATGCAGGCAACAAGGATGACACGTTACAGCGGACCC
>CAZTGY010000248.1:0-4782 GCA_964613445.1 uncultured Chromatiaceae bacterium
CGGGCTGATGCCCCTGGTGCACGACTGCGACCTGCACGGCAATCCGTCCCACACGGGCCTGCCCGACCTGCTCCGGGACTACAACGACGACCTGCGCCGGCAAATGGTGGTGTACCACTATGCATCGCCGGAGGACGGCGCGGCCCTCGCCCGGGCCGGGCTCCGGGTGGCCAGGCCGGGCGACCGGCTGGGCGTTCCGTCGCCACGGGAGGCAGCCGCCGCCCACGCGTCGGCCGTGCACCAGCGCCTCCTGGGCGACCGGCGCCACGACAGGCACTAGCAACCCGGAGGAGCATCTACGTGCGGCGATTGTTCCTTGGCGCCCTGGCAGTGACGGCCGTCTCCTGGATCTGGAGCGTCGGCTTCTACGTCCTGAGCCCCATCCCCTACTGGACCATGTCGCAGACGCTGGGCGACCGGGCCGCCGGTGATGCGCTGCTGGAGCACTTCCCCGAGAGCGGCACCTACATCCTCCCGGGCCGCGATAGCGGCAAGGAGGTCCGCCGCGAGATGCGGGCCAACGGTCCGGTGGCCACGGTGTACATCGCCCGCGACGGACGGCCCCAGTCATCGCCGCTGAAGACGGCCCTGGGCACACTCCAGGGCATCGTGATCGGCCTCACGCTCGGCGTCGCGATGCTCATGCTCAATCGCTACACCACGAAGTACTGGAACCACGTGGCCATCTGCACGACCGTCGGCCTGGCGTACTCGGCCTATCCGCGGGTCGCGGACATCGTGTTCTCCGACTTCCCCCCGGGCTACCAGTGGATGATGATCTTCTCGGACTTCGTGAGCTTCACGCTCATGATCATGGTGATGGCATGGTTCACGAGACCTCGTCCGGCTTGACATAAGTGCCACACCAGCGGCACCGGATGACTTAGTCTGCTCGCATGCGCCGCCTGACCCCGACCTTCGCCCGACTTGGACTGCTGCTGGCTCTGCTGGCCACGGAGGCGGCGCCCCAGAGCCCCGCGGTGACGCTGCTCGTGCCAGCGCACCAGGACGTTTCCAACCAGACCACGAACACCTTCACCGCCACGGCCTCCGCCGCGGCCGGGCTCACGAGCGCCACGCTCCTCGTCGGCGGCCCGCCCGTAACGGCGGTCTTCACCGGCCCGACCCAGGTGCTGGACACCCAGCTGACGGCGGATACGCCTGCCACGCCGGGCGGCAGCGGCACGACGGTCAAGGTTGACGGCCTGGGTCCGCACTCCCATGGGCTGCTCGCGTTCCCCGCACTGATTGGCGGCGGCAGCGGCCAGGTACCCCCGGGGGCCGTGATCGCCTCGGCCACGCTCCGCCTGAACTGCACCAACGCCGGCAACCTGATGGCGCTGTACCGGCTCGCCGAGGACTGGGACGAGGGCCAGGCCACCTGGAACGAGCGGCGTGCCGGCGTGCCCTGGTCGGCGCCTGGCGCCGACGGCGCGGGCTCCCGCACGGGCGCATCCGTGCCGGGCGACTGCACCAGCACGGGCCAGCGGTCCATCGCCATCACGCCCATCGTCCAGGCGTGGAGCGCCGGCGCGGCGAACTTCGGCATCGTGCTGATCGAAACGGGCACCGACGGCGTCAACTTCGACAGCAGCGAATCGGGCAATTCGCCGGTGCTCACGGTCGTCTACAGCGAGAATCAGCAGGCCGCGGCCACGCAGGCGCTCAGCGGCACGGCGGCCACGGCCAGCCTGGCCGCCACGCTGCCAGTCGGGACCCACTACTGGAACATCGAGGTCACCGACGCCAACGGCGCCACCGCCCGTGGCGCGGCCGACTTCGAACTGACGATTGACCCGACCTATCCCGACGCGCCCGTGCTCTTCACGCCGGAGGACGGCACGACCGGGACCAGCCCGTCGTTGCCGCTGGCGGTGCGTGCAAGCGATCCGGCAGGCGGCGCCGTCACTGCGCAGGTCGCCCTGCGCAAGGCTGCCGGCCCGGAGTTCACGCTCATCGCGCTACCGGACACCCAGCACTATTCCGAGGCCTATCCGGAGATCTTCACGGCCCAGGCCGAGTGGATCGTGGCGAACAAGGCGGTGCGCAACATCGCCTTCGTGACCCACGAGGGTGACATCGTGCAGAACGCCGGCGTCGTCACGGAATGGGAGCGCGCCAACGGCAGCATGAGCCTGCTGGATGGGGTGGTGCCCTACGGCATGGGCCCCGGCAACCACGACCAGCCGACGACCCTCTACAACCAGTACTTCCCGTGGACGCGCTACGCGCCCGAGGCCTGGTACGGCGGCCACTACCAGGACCTGAACGACAACAACTTCCAGCTCTTCTCGGCGGGCGGCCTCGACTTCGTGATCGTGCACCTGGCCTTCTGCCCGCCGGCCGACGCCGTGGCCTGGGCCGACGGCGTGCTGAAGGACCATCCGGACCGGATCGGCATCATGACGACCCACGGCTACCTGGGCGCGTCGGCCCAGCGCTCCGTGTCCAGCTGCACGAACACCCAGTACCTGTGGGACGGGCTGGCGGTGCCCAATCCGAACCTGCACTTCATGCTGAGCGGGCATGTGTCCGCCGAGTCCCGGCGGACCGACGCGCTGCACGGCCACCCCGTGCACCAGATGCTCGCGGATTTCCAGGACCGGGCCGAGGGCGGGGAAGGCTGGCTCCGGATCCTTCGTTTCGTCCCCGGCGAGGACAAGGTCCACGTGACGACCTACTCGCCCTGGCTGGACCGGTACGAGACCGACGCCGACAGCCAGTTCAGCCTGGACTTCCGGATGAGCGAGCCGCTGGCCGCTGCGGGCTCCGTGCTCGTGCCCAGCGGCGGCCTGGCGGCGCTGGTGCCCGCGGGCCTGGCGCCCTTCACCGGGTACGAGTGGCAGGTGACGGTGACCAACGGCGCCGGCAAGAGCCGCGCTGGCCCTGTGTGGCGCTTCACCACCGGGGCCGACGTGCCGCCAGCCGACGCCGACGCAGATGGCGTGGCGGACGTGGTGGACAACTGCACGCAGGCCGCGAACGCCGGCCAGTGCGACAGCGATGGCGACGGCTACGGCAACCGCTGTGACGGGGACCTGAACAACAACGGCGCCACCAATGCCCAGGACACCACCCTTTTCCGCCAGCAGCTCGGGCAGCCCAGCATTGCCCCGGGCTACAACAAGGCCGACCTGAACTGCAATGGCGCCGTGAACGCCCAGGACACCACGTTGTTCCGGAGCCTGCTGGGCCTGGCACCCGGGCCGTCGACAGTCGCGAACCCGCCTGGAACTTGAGAGAATCGCCGGCAAGCGGACGACCCGCGCCTCGTGCAGGAGTCACCGATGGCCTACGCAGCGATCACGGGCTGGGGCAAGTGCCTGCCCCCGGCGGTTCTGACCAACGCGGACCTCGCCACCTTCCTCGACACCAGCGACGACTGGATCGTAAGCCGCACCGGCATGCGGGAGCGCCGCATCTCCCACGTGCCGGCGATCGACCTGGCGGCAGTGGCCAGCAGCAGGGCACTGGCCTGCGCCGGACTGGCCGCACGGGACCTCGATCTCATCGTCTATGGCAGCTGCAGCTCCGACGAGCAGGTGCCGAACAGCGCGTCGGGAGTGCAGGTGCGGCTCGGCGCCCACGACGCAGGCGCCATGGACATCAACACCGCCTGCACCAGCTTCCTGTACGGGCTCTCGGCGGCCAGCGCCATGGTGCGCTCCGGCGTCGTCCGGAATGCGCTGGTGATCGGCGTCGAGCTGATCTCGCCCTACATGGACTGGGACAACCGCAACGTCTCCGTGCTGTTCGGGGACGGCGCCGCCGCCGTGGTGCTCCAGTCCAGCGACAGCGAACTGGGCGTGCTCGGTGAGCACCTGGGTTGCATCGCGGATGCGCGGCAGACGCTCCGGGTGCGCGGCATGGGCTGCTCCTACGCCAACCAGGGCGTGCATTACGGCGACACCCTCTGGGACTTCGACGGCCAGGAGATCTTCCGGCGGGCCGTGAAGGGCATGGCGCAGGCCTCGGAGAAGGCGCTCGCCCGCTGCGGCATCGCCACCGGCGCGATCGACCTGATGGTCCCCCACCAGGCCAACCTGCGCATCATCGAGTCCGTGGCCAAGTACGCCGGCGTCCCCATGGACAAGGTCTTCCTGACCGTGGAGCGCTACGGCAACATGTCCGCCGCCACGGTGCCGGTCGCCCTGGTCGAGGCGCTGGAGGCCGGCCGGGTGCGGCCCGGCGCGACCATCCTCATGCCCGGCTTTGGCGGCGGCCTTACCGTGTGCTCCCACGTCGTCCGCTGGGGCGACCGGGTGACGCCTCTCGGCGTCAGCCCGGCGGAGCTACCGCCGAATCACCGGACCGCCCTGGAGATGGTCAATGCGATTCGCGCCCACCGGGGGACCCGCGGCGCGTCGGAGCACGGGCTGATGGCGCCCGTCTTCGCCGAGGCGGGGCCGCTGCCGGGATTGGGGCCCTGAGCCTTCACTTCAGGAGCCGATAGTCGCCCAGGCGGAACCACTTGCGGGACAGGATGAACCCGGTGACCGGTTCCGGGGAGAGACTGGTGACCTCTTCGGTCATGTTCTTCCTGTAGAAGGCCGTGCAGGTGGCATTCTGCCAGACCGTCTTCTGCATCTTCTTCCTCATGGCGGCAACGTATTCATCCTGAAGGTCGTGTCGGGCATCGATGGCCCTGATGCTCCGGTTGCGCTTCACGGCGCAAATGGCCTGAACGATGTAGTCCGTTGCCACCTCCATGTAGGAGATCTGCGAACTGTGCCCGGAGCCGGTGTTCGGGCCATTCACCTTGAAATAGTTGGGGTAACCGGC
>CAZTGY010000249.1:0-4779 GCA_964613445.1 uncultured Chromatiaceae bacterium
AGTTCTGGAACCTGGCCAACTGCTTCGTGGCACCGGATTTTCAGGCCCGGAGCATTGGCCGCCACCTGGTGGCGGCCGCGCTGGGGCACTGCCGGGAGCGCTCGCCGCGGGCCGCCGTATTGGTGAACTCGTCAACCAACGCTGCGGGGTTCTATCGACGGCTGGGATTCGTGCAGGCGGGCCCTCCACGAAACCTTCCTGGTGGGTGCATACCGTTTCGCTATGAGTTTGTTGGTGGGGAAGCGTCGGGCGCCGCTCCACGAGCCGGTAAGTCGCCGCCCTAAGGAATTTGGGCAGCTTCGTGCATCCGTCCCCGCCATGCCGATTCTCCACGCCGTCGATGCAGGAGCGCTTGCATCCTCATCACGTTGCCCTCTTTGGTCCGCCATGCCCCCCCACCACCTCACCCTCCACCACTACCCCGCCGCCCGGACTTTCACCCGAACGCGCGGACTACCTGCAGATGCTGCATTTCGGTTCCACCGGGATGGACATGATGCTCTGGCAGATGCGCATCCACGAGCACGTGCTCCCCGCCGACCAGCGCGACGACCGGACCATCGCCCGCTAGCGGCGGAAGTTCGAGCAGGAGGCCGAGCCCCAGGTGGCGGCGCGCCTCGCCCGGACCCCCTTCATCTGCGGCGAACGGTTCACGGCCGCCGACTGCATCGTCGGCCACTCGGTCATCTGGGCCCGCGGCTACGGCCTGTGCCGGGACGACCTGTTCAAGGCCTACGTCGGCCGGCTGGCCCAGCGCCCCGCCTTTGCGGCGGCGTTTGCGGATGCCCGAGAGTTCGAGAAGCAGGTACCGCAGGACAAGCCATTGGTGGGGCAGTTTACGGGGTAGGCCAAGCCATGGCTGGTGAGAGAACCTGGAGGGCCTTTATCGACACTGTTAATATTGTGTCTTATACAACCCACTGTTATCTCTCAACATCCAACCGCCTCAGTAGTCTGGTGGTTCGCTGTGATTCCCGCGGAAATGAGCAGGTCGACCGGCGTCGGCGACCTGCAAGCGACTGTCAACGCGCCGAGATGATTCGCGCCAACTCCCGGTTCGATGTCCCCAGCGCCAGCAGCGACCGCACCAGCAGGTCCAGCGGCACGGACGGGTCACCCGACTCCATCTTCGCCACCCGTGACTGGCTCGACTCCAGGGCCTTCGCGAGCGCGGCCTGGCTGATCCCCTTGGCCGCACGCCACGCCCGCAGGCCGTCGGTGAGCTTCAGCCGCAGCTCGATGTAGGCAGCTTCCTCGTCGGTCAGGCCGAGGAATTCCTTTACGGTTCCGAACTTCCAGCCGCGGGCTTCCAGGTGCTTGCGCTTGTCCTGTTTCATCAGACGACCAATCTCCTTCGTCGGGTAGCTATGCAGCCCGCAGGGCTTCCTGAACCCGCCCCCGCCATGCGGTTTCCCCTCGCTTGTGGTGAAGAATTGCCACTACCCGGAGCGAGTCGCCTTCAATGAGGTAGTAGATCGCGTAGGGGAAGTGCCACAGGTTGATGCGCCGGGTGTGGCGCCGGAACGGGGTGTAGGCAAACGGGACTGCTGACGCAAGGATCAGTGCTCGTTCGACTTCATGCAGAAACCGGTCCCCCAGCCCCGGGCGCTGACTGTCGTACCAGGCCCCGGCGCGAATCAGATCGGCATCCGCACGCGGGTCGACCCGGATTGATCTCAAGGCTTGCGGGCCCTGCTGATATCCCGAAAATGGGCCTTCACCTCGTTCCAGGACATGCTGCCCTCGGGACTGGTGGGTGATTCCCGCAGCCGTTCCTCGATGATCTGCAGGTGTTCTTCGGGAATTGGCACGTCGTCCGCGTTTGCGGCGATCCGGTTCCAAAGATCCTGGACGAATTCGATGCGTTCGTCGATGGACGCCTGCTCAAACTCGGGTGGGATGGTCAGCTTGCTCATCACCTGTCTCCAGTTACCACGGCTCGCTACGCAGGAGCGCCAAGGTCAGCGCCTCGAAATCCTCGATCCCGTCCGTGGCGAGTTTCCTCCGCGGTGGGTTCGATTTCACCGCGGGGCTGCGTCGCTGTCGAGAGCTCGAAACGGGCGACTTCTTCGGGGTTCGCTTCATGCCCGCCAGCATGCCACGCTCGACTTGTCCCTCGTCAACAGCACCGGCTCCTCCTCGCCGCACCGCCCAAACGCCACCGGGCACCGGGTCCGGAACGCACACCCCTTCGGCGCCGCCAGCGGCGACGGCACGTCCCCCTTCGCCAGCGCCTTCACCCGCGTCTTCTCCAGCCGCGGATCCGGGATCGGCACGGCGGCCATCAGCGCCCGGGTGTAGGGGTGTTGGGGGTTGCGGTACAGCTCGTCGGCGTCGGCCAGCTCCATCACCTTGCCCAGGTACATCACCAGCACCCGGTGGGAGAGTCGGCGCACGACGGCCAGGTCGTGGGAGATGAAGATGATCGCGAGGTTCAGCCGCGCCTGCAGCTCCAGCAGCAGCGACACGATCTGCGCCTGGATCGTCACGTCCAGCGCGCTCACCGCCTCGTCGCACACCAGCAGCTTCGGTTTCAGGATCAGCGCCCGGGCGATCCCCACCCGCTGGCACTGGCCGCCGGAGAACTGGTGGGGGTAACGGTTGCGCCACTCCGGGTCCAGGCCCACCTGGACCATCGCCTCGCTCACCCGGGCGGTGCGGTCGGCGTTGCTTAGCGCGGGCTCGAACACCTGCAGCGGCTCGGCGATCGTCTCGCCCACCGTCATGCGGGGATCGAGGGCGGCCAGCGGATCCTGGAATACCAGCTGCATCTCGCGGCGGGAGTCCCGCACCTCGCTCTCGGGGAGCTGGGCCAGCTCCTTTCCGAGCAGGCACACCGTGCCGCCGGTGGGGCGCACCAGGCGCAGCACCGCCCGGGCCAGGGTGGACTTGCCGGAGCCGGACTCGCCGACGACGCCCAGGGTTTCGCCCGCCCGCAGGCCCAGGGAGACCCCATCCAGAGCCCGCAGGGTCTTCGGCGGAGTCAACAGCCCCGGCTGCTCCACCGGGTAGTGCACCGCCAGGTCCTGGAGCTGCAGCACCGAGCTCGAGTTTCCGAACCGAAGTACCGGCACCTCTTCGTCAAGTCGCGGCACCGCCGCCAGCAGCTCCCGCGCGTAGCCGGTCTTCGGGTTGTGGAAGCACGCGTCGATCGGCCCCTGCTCCAGGCACTCGCCATTCCTCATGACGAGGAGGCGGTCGCAGGTGCCGGCGGCCACGCCGAGATCGTGGGTGATCAGGAGGATTGCGGTGCCGAACCTCTCCCGGAGCTCCGCCATCAGCGCCAGGATCTGCGCCTGCACCGTCACGTCCAGTGCCGTGGTCGGCTCGTCGGCGATCAGCAGCGCGGGCTGGCAGAGCAGGGCGTTGGCGATCATCACCCGCTGGCGCATGCCGCCGGAGAGCTCGTGGGGGTACATCCGCAGGCGCGATGCCGGATCGGTGATGTGCACGGCCTCCAGGAGGCGCAGGCACTCCGCCTTCGCCGCAGCACCCGTCAGGCCCCGGTGCTCCTTCAGCACCAGCCCCATCTGGTCGCCGACGGTCAGGTAGGGATTCAGGGAGGTCATGGGGTCCTGGAACACCATCGCGATCCGGTCGCCGCGGATCTCCCGCAGGGCGGACTCCCTGAGGCCCACCAGCTCGGTGCCCTCGAAACGGATGCTCCCCGCCACCCGGCCGTTGTCCGCCATCAGGCCCAGCACGGCCATGGCCGCCTGGGTCTTGCCGGAGCCGGACTCGCCCACGATGCCCAGCACCTCGCCGGGCTTCAGCTGGAAGGACAGGTCCTTCACCGCATGCACGGGGCCGTCCCGGGTCGCGAAGGACACGTTGAGGTTGTTGACCTCGAGCAGCGCCTTGCCGGGACCTGGACTCATCGCCCGCTCCGGTCCCGCGGGTCCAGCGCGTCCCGCAGGCCGTCGCCCAGGTAGTTGAAGCAGAACAGGGTGATGGCGAGGAACACGGCGGGGAACAGCAGCATCCAGGGCGCGTTCTCCATGTCCAGCGCGCCGTCGCTCACCATCACGCCCCAGCTGGTCATGGGCTCCTGCACGCCGAGGCCCAGGAAGCTCAGGAAGGACTCCACAAGGATCACCTGGGGAATGGTGAGCGTCACGTAGATCACCACCACGCCCAGCAGGTTCGGCACGATGTGTTTCAGGATGATGCGGCCCGGGCGCACGCCGGACACCCGCGCCGCCTCGATGAACTCCCGCTGCTTCAGCCCCAGCGTCTGGCCCCGGACGATGCGGGCCATGTCCAGCCAGTTGATGGCGCCGATGGCCACGAAGATCAGCAGGATGTTCCGGCCGAACAGCACCATCAGCAGGATCACGAGGAACATGAAGGGCAGCGCGTAGAGGATGTCGACGATGCGCATCATCACCCGGTCCACCCGGCCGCCCAGGAAGCCGGCGGTGGCGCCCCAGGCGATGCCGATGACGAGGCTCACCAGCGTGGAGACGATCCCCACCAGCAGGGACATGCGCCCGCCCATCAGCGTGCGGGTGTAGAGGTCCCTCCCCAGGGAGTCTGTGCCGAAGAGGTGGCCGCCGGCCACACCACCGGCGAGGGACGGCGGCACGGCAATCTCGTCCCAGTTGGGCTTGTCGTAGCGGTAGTCGCTTAAGGAAGGGCCGACGAGGACGAGCAGCACGAGGCTGCCGAGGACGATGGCGGCCGTCATCGCCGCGCGGTTCTGGCGCAGGGTTAGCCAGGCGTCGGACCAGAGGCTGCGCGGGGCTTCGGGGATGGAGGTCGCGCCTGAAGGCGCTCCTA
>CAZTGY010000250.1:0-4765 GCA_964613445.1 uncultured Chromatiaceae bacterium
GAGTCGGCGCCGGATCGCTACACTGTCACCATCGTCTTTCCGGCGGCTGGAGTGCGGACCTACTCGTGAGCGCCGACACCACGACCCCGGAGGCCTCCAGCGTACTGATCGTCGATGACGAGCCCCCCGCCCGTACCCGGCTCCGGCAACTCGTGACCGACCTGGAGGGCTTTCGCGTGGTGGGCGAGGCCGGGCACGGCGAGGAGGCGCTCAAGCTCTGCGACGCCCTCCAACCCGACGTGGTGCTCCTCGACATCCGCATGCCGGGCGTGGACGGCCTGCAGGTGGCGAGCCAGCTGGCGGGCTGGGAACGGCGGCCGGCGGTAGTGTTCACCACGGCCTACGACGAGTACGCGATCCAGGCCTTCGATGCCCAGGCCGTGGGGTACCTTCTGAAGCCGGTCCGCCGGGAGCGCCTGCAACAGACGCTCGAGCACGCCACGCGCGTCGGCCGGGCCCAGCTGCTCCGGATCCCGGGCTCCGCGCCCCGCTCCCACATCTGCGTGCAGCGCACCCGCGGCCTGCAGATGATCCCGGTCGAGGACGTCCTCTGCTTCCAGGCCGACCAGAAGTACGTCACGGCGTACTACACCGGGGGCGAGGCACTGCTCGATGAGCCCCTGAAGGACCTGGAGGACGAGTTCGGCGAACGCTTCCTCCGCATCCATCGCAACGCGCTGGTCGCCGTCGCCCGGCTCGATATCCTCGAGCGCGACGACAGCGGGGCCTGGCAGGTCCGCCTGAAGGGCGACGCCCGGGTGCTGCCGGTCAGCCGGCGGCACGTGGGTGATGTAAAGCGGCGGCTGCGGGCGGGGGGCTGATGTCCCGTCGCGCCTGAAGGCGCTCCTACCGGTGCCATTCACTGGCAAAATGGCCCCATGGCCAACACCAGCCTTACCACCACCACCGCCCTCATCGCCCTCGGCGTGTCCGTCGCCGTCGCGGGCTACGTCTGGGTGGACCAGCGCTCGGGCATCGGGCAACGGGTCTCCGAGTTGCGGGAGGATGCCGGCGTCAGGAGCTCCGAGCTGGCGGCGCTGAAGGCCCGCCTCGATGAGGTTTCGACTGGCCGGCGCCTGCTGGACGACGACATGGACCGCCTCCGGGAGCGCGTCACGCGGGAGACGGAGGCGCTCGGCGAACTGCCCGACCGCGTGCAGCAGCTTGAGCAGACCGTGGACCGCTTCGTCGGCGTCGGCGACAAGGTCCGTTCGGCCTGGCTGCTGGCCGAGGCGGAGCACTACATGCGCATCGCCAACGCCCAGCTGGGCCTTGCCGGTGACGTCGAGGTGGCGCAGACCGCCCTCGGCCTCGCCGACGATTCCCTGCGGGAGCTGAACGATCCGCGGCTGACCCCGGTCCGCAAGCTGCTCTCCGACGAGATCAACGGCCTCAAGGCCGTGCCCCGCGCGGACACCGAGGGCATCGTGCTCACGCTCGGCAGCCTGGCGGACAACCTGGATTCGCTGCGCCTCAAGAGCTCCGCACCCCGGGAATTCCGTGCGGCACCGGAGAAACCGGCGGCACCGCTCAGCGGCTTCGACCGCGCGCTGGCGGCCACCCGCGCCGCCCTGGCCAGCCTCGTCAGCGTGCGGCGCGTGGACGATCCGGTATCGCCAATGCTGTCCGAGGCGGAACAGGCGGTGCTGATGCGGAGCCTCGATCTCGAGCTGCAGCTGGCCCGGCTCGCCATCATGCGCGGCGATGCGGGCATGTACCGCCGCTCCGTCGAGGCCGCGCGCGAGCGGCTGCGCGAGCACTTCGACATCAGCTCGCCGGACGTGCAGGCCGCCTCCGAGTCCCTGGCCCAGCTCGCGGCGGCCCGTCTGCCCGAGGAGCTGCCGGATATTTCCGGCTCCCTGGACGCGCTGCTCCGGATCAGTGCCGCCGGCCGGCCCGCCGCCGTGGCGAAGCAGGGCGGCCGGTGAAAGTCGGCCTCGTCGTCGTCCTCTCGCTGATCGTCGGCGCCCTGGCCGCGCATCTCGTGCTGGCCGACAACGGCTACGTGCTCGTCAACTTCCGCGGCTACGTCATCGAAACCTCGGTGCCGATACTGGCTCTGCTGCTGGTGCTGGGCTACCTGGCCGTGCGCCTGCTGGTCCAGGTCTGGCGGGCGCCCCGCAGGCTGGGCGAGGCCTGGGCACGGGCCCGCATCAACTACGCAGGCCGGCAGGCGACCAAGGGTTACATCGCCCTCGCCGAAGGGCGCCTGGCCCGGGGCGAGCGCCTGCTGACCCGTGGCGCGCGCCGGTCGGAAACGCCGCTGCTCAACTACCTGGCTGCCGCCCGTGCCGCCCAGATGCAGGGCGACCGCAGCCGCCGGGACAGCTGGCTGCGCATGGCCTGCGAGCAGGAACCGGCCGCGCGGGACGCCGTCCTGCTGACCCAGGCGGAGCTGCAGCTGGAGGATGGCCAGTACGGGGAAGCGCTGGCCAGCCTCAACCGGGTGCGCGAGCGCCACCCCACCCACGCCCAGGCCCTGAAGCTGCTGGGCGAGCTCCACTACCGGCGCAAGGAATGGCAGCCGCTCGCCGAACTGCTCCCGCTGCTCCGGCGGCGCGGCAACGTGCCGGTCGAGATGCTGGACGAGTGGAGCGTGGACGCCTACGGCAACATCATGACCAGCGTGCGCCTCGACCGGATCGCGCTGGACAAGGTCTGGGAGGACATCCCGCGGCACCTGCGCCGGGAACCGCGCCTCACACTGACCCGCGCCCAGGCACTGGTTGCCTGCGGCGCCACCGAGGACGCCGAAGCCGAGATCCGCCGGACGCTGAAGGAAGACTGGAGCGAGGCGCTGATCGACCTCTACGGCGAACTGCCCGTGGCCGATCCCGCCGCGCACCTGAAGCGCATCGAGGCCTGGCTCAGGGAACGGCCGGAAGACGCGGCGCTGCTGCTCGCCGCCGGCCGCGCCAGCGTGCGCCACCAGCTCTGGGGCAAGGCCCGGAGCTACCTGGAAGCCAGCCTGGCGATCCGCCCGGCGCCGGAAACCTACCGCGCCCTCGGCCAGCTCATGGCACGGGTCGGTGAAGCCCAGTCCGCGTCGAAGGCCTATGAGCGGGGGCTGGCGATGACGGCCGGCGGGGCGAATCCGGCGCCGAAGACGGCGCTGACGGTCGCCCCGGCAGGAGCGCCTTCAGGCGCGACCGGTACTGATCGCGCCTGACGGCCGTAGGAGCGCCTTCAGGCGCGACCGGCACTGATCGCGCCTGAAGGCGCTCCTACGGCCGTCAGGCGGCCTTGGGCTGGCTCTTCTTGCTGTTCAGCCAGCTGACCAGGGGCTTCCACTGCTCCCAGTCCGGCCAGGCCAGGTACTCGGGCAGTTCGTGGATGCCAAGGCCCCGGGTGTAGGCCCGCACGTAGTTCTGCGCTTCGCGCAGCTTGGTCACATAGGGCATCTTCAGCTTGCCCAGGTAGTCGTCCAGTTCCTGGGCGATCAGGGTGACTTCGCGGACCCGGTTGCCGACGACCGCCAGCTTCACTTCCCGGCGCTCGACCTTGCCCACTTCCAGCAGCGCGTCGATGAACTTGCCGGAGGCGACGATATCGATGGTGGACGGCAGTACCGGCACCACGATGGTCTCGGCGTGACGCACGAGTTCGGTCAGCTCACGGCCATGGCACCCCGCCGGGGCGTCGATCACCACGACGTCCGTGTTGCGCGGGACAGGGCGGAAACCGTCGTTGAAGCCGGCCACCCCGGTGATGGGAGGGCGGTTCTCGGGCCGGCGCTGGAGCCAGTCGAGGCTCGATGCCTGGCGGTCGTAATCCACCAGGGTGACCCGTTCATCGCGCGTGGCGTAATAGGCCGCCAGGCTGGTGGCGATCGTGCTCTTCCCGCAGCCACCTTTGGAATTGAGGACCAGGATGTGACGCATGAATCAGCTGCCCTTGCTTGTTTTGGTGCCGTGTTCTTTCGGGATTGAGGTCCCGCGTCGAGCGCGGGACGCGTAACCTTAGCGGCCAGTTTGACAAAAGTCCACGAGGGCGGCTCGCCGTTATAATCCCCGACCGCGTTCAGCTCAGGATGGCGGCAAGGTTCCCGCAAAGTGACGCACGTTCCATTCACGAAGATGCACGGCCTCGGCAACGATTTCGTCCTGGTGCGGGGCGAAGGGCTTGCCGTGCCCGTGCCGGAGCGCATCCGCCTCCTGGCCGACCGTCACCGGGGCATCGGCTTCGACCAGCTGTTATGGCTCGAGGCACCGAAGCGCGGGGGTGACGACGTCCACTACCGGATCTTCAACACCGACGGCAGCGAAGCTGAGCAGTGCGGGAACGGCGCGCGGTGCATCGCACGGCTGATCGCCAGGCCCGGCCAGCGGGAACTGAGCCTGGGCCACGGCGAGGGCTCCGTGCGTGCCCGCCTGGAGAGTGACGGCACCGTGACCGTCGAGATGGCGGTGCCGGAGTTTCGCCCCGCTGCCATACCCTTCGAAGCGCCGGAGCAGGCCCCGCGCTACACGCTGGCGGCAGGCAGCGACAGCGTCGACGCGGGCGTGGTTTCCATGGGCAATCCGCACGCTGTCCTGCGTGTCGCCGACGTGGACGCGGCGCCCGTTCAACAACTGGGCCAGCGCCTCGAGCGCCATGGGCGCTTTCCGAACCGTGCTAACATCGGTTTCATGCAGGTGATCGCGCCGGATCGCATCCGGTTGCGGGTTTTCGAGCGCGGCGTGGGGGAAACGTCGGCCTGCGGCACGGGAGCTTGCGCGGCCGTGGTTGTCGGCCGTACGTGGAACCTGCTGGAACCGCAGGTGAC
>CAZTGY010000251.1:0-4736 GCA_964613445.1 uncultured Chromatiaceae bacterium
TCATCAGGCCGATGTTGCCCTCCTGGATCAGGTCCAGGAACTGCAGGCCGCGGTTGGTGTACTTCTTCGCGATGGAGATCACGAGGCGCAGGTTGGCCTCGACCATCTCCTTCTTCGCGCGGCGGGCCTTGGCCTCGCCGATCGACATCTCGCGGTTGATCTCCTTGACGTCAGGAATCGACAGGTGCGCTTCCTCACCGATCGCCTGCAGGCGCTTCTGCGCCTTCTGGATCTCCTCGCGCATCTTGAGCAGCGCCGACGAGTGCTTGCGCTTGGCCTTGATGTGCTTGTCGACCCACTTCAGGTTGGTCTCGTTGGCAGGGAAGGTGGCCAGGAAGTCCTTGCGGGGCATGCCGCAATCACGAACGCAGATCTGCATGATCTTGCGCTCCTGGTTGCGGATGTTGGCCACCGTGTCCCGCAGTGAATTCGCGAGCTGGTCGAACAGTCGCGGCGCCAGCTTCAGCTCCATGATCTCCGCCGCCAGCTTCTGCCGGGACTTGATCACCTTCTTGTCGTTGGGGCCGATCTTGTCCATGTCGGCGACGACGCGCTTGTGGCGGCGGAAGATGGACTGCAGGCGCTTTTCCGCCTCGACCGGATCCGGCCCGAGATCCTCCTCTTCGGCCTCGGCGACTTCGCCGTCATCGTCCGTGTCGGCATCCTCGGCAGCCGCGACCACTTCCCGCGGAACGGGGGGCGCAATCTCGTCCGGGGCATTGGGGTCGATGAAGCCGGTCAGGACGTCCTGCAGGCGGGCTTCGCCCGCCTGGACGGGGGCGTATGCCCTGGCCAGGACGTCGACGGTCGGCGGGAACATTGCCACCGACTGCTTGACCTGGTCGAGGCCTTCCTCGATGCGCTTGGCGATGCGGATCTCGCCCTCGCGGGTGAGCAGCTCGACGGTGCCCATTTCCCGCATGTACATGCGGACCGGGTCTGTCGTGCGGCCGAACTCGCTGTCGACGGTGGCAATGGCCTGGGCGGCTTCCTCGGCGGCCTCGTCGTCCGTGGCGACGGGGGCATCGGACAGCAGGATCGACTCGGCGTCCGGTGCCTTCTCGTACACCGTGATGCCCATGTCGTTGATCATGTTGACGATGTCTTCAATCTGCTCCGGATCGACGATGTCGTTCGGGAGGTGATCGTTGACCTCGGCGTAGGTGAGGTAGCCCTGCTCCTTGCCGCGGGCAATCAGGAGCTTCAGCTGGGACTGCTGTTCGGTAGTTGTGTTCGGCTCACTCACTCGTCAGCCCTCGGCGTTAAATGGATAAAAGCCGGTCATTGTACAGGACCCCCGAGACTCTCCCCAAGGAGAAACCGGGGCCCCGACGAGGCCGGATTGTCGACTTGCACTACGACGTCATCGGCACCTGGGGCCCGGGACTTCAGGTCGCCGTGCCGTTTCGCGCCGCCGTGCCTGCCACCACACTTCGTTGGAGCGTGGCCAGCCGGTCCCGTTCCGCCGGCGACAGGCTTTCCTGCCCGGCCTTCTGCAGCAGGACGGCCAGTTCCTGTTGCGTTGCGGCCGAAAGAAGCCGCCCCAGGCAGCCCTGGAACTCGGCCGCTGCCCCGTCCTCGCCCACCAGCGGCTCCTCGGTGAGCAGCTGGGCCAGGTGGGGCAGCTCCGGCCGTTCCCGGAAGCGCTCCAGCAGCACGGGCGGCGAGATGCCGGGTCGGCTGCGGGCGAGGGCGTGCAATTCCCGCAGCAGCTCGATGCCCCGCTGGCCGGCGGCCTCCAGGTTCGCCGGGAGCGGCACCTCGCGGGCCACCGACGGGTAGTGCAGCAGCAGGGCGATGGCCTGCCGGCTCAGCGAGCCCCGGCCCGGGCCCGGCTTCCGGGCCGGCCGGGGCGGGGAAGATGGTGCTGCCTGACGGGGCCCGGCGCCGGCCGGCCCGGCCGGGTTGCCGAGGAGGGCGTCCAGCCGTTCCCGGGGCAGACCCACCCGCCGGGCCAGTTCCGTGGTCAGGAGTTCCCGGTAAACACCCTCCGGCAATTGCGCCAGCAAGGGCTTGGCGAGCGCCGCCAGGCGGGCCTTGCCGTCCAGATTGCCCAGGTCCACGTCGGTCGCCAGGGAATCCAGCAGGAACTGGGACAGCGGCAGGCTCTGGGCCAGGCGCTGCCCAAAGGCCGCGGCGCCTTCCCGGCGCACCAGCGAGTCCGGGTCCTCGCCCTCGGGCAGGAGCAGGAACCGGATCTGGCGGCCATCGTGCAGGGCCGGCAGGCTGGCTTGCAGCGCGCGCCAGGCGGCCTCCCGGCCCGCCCGGTCGCCGTCGAAGCAGAAGATCACCTCGGACACGACGCCGAAGATCCGCCGCAGGTGCTCGCTGGTGGTCGCCGTGCCGAGCGTGCCGACGGCGTTGCGGATGCCGTGGGCCGCGAGCATGACGACGTCCATGTAGCCCTCGACCACCAGCAGCCGTTCCAGCTTGCGCTCGGCCCGGCGCGCCTCGTAGAGGCCGTACAGTTCCCGCCCTTTGTGGAACAGGGCCGTTTCGGGCGAATTGAGGTACTTGGGCTCGCCGGCGGCGAGGATCCGCCCGCCGAAGGCCATGGTGCGGCCCCGTGAATCGCGGATGGGGAACATGATCCGGTCGCGGAAGCGGTCGTAGAAGCCGCCCGTGTCCCGCGGGATCACGAGTCCGGCGGCGAGCAGCTGCTGCCGCTCTTCCTCGGTCCCGCCGAAGGCGGCGAGCAGGGTGTCCCAGGCTGGCGGCGCGTAGCCGATGCCGAACTCCCGGGCCGTTTCCCCGTCGAGGCCGCGTTGCTTCAGGTATTCCACGGGGGCCGCATGGTCCCGCAGCGACTGCCGGTAAAGCTGCGCGGCCTTGTCGAGCATGGCGTAGAGCGGCTCGACGGAAACCCGCTCGGCCGAGTCCGTGCGCGGCACCTCCACGCCGACGCTACGGGCCAGTTCCTCGACCGCCACCGGGAATTCCAGGCGCTCGTATTCCATCAGGAAGCCGAGCGCGGTCCCGTGGGCCCCGCAGCCAAAGCAGTGGTAGAAGCCCTTCTGCGGGCTTACCCAGAAGGAGGGGGTCTTCTCGGAGTGAAACGGGCAGCGCGCCTTGTACTCGCGGCCTGCCTTGGTGAGCGGCACCCGCGAGCCCACCACCTCGACGATGTCCGCGCGCTGGACCAGGTCGTCGATGAAGTCTTGTGGAATGCGACCACTCACGGGAGAGGGCCTGCCTCCTGAAAACGGGTTGGGCGTTACGGCCCTCTTGTTCTTGTTGGGGGCCGGTGCAAGCGCGGCTTATTTGCCGGAGAGGAGTACCTTGACTCTCTCGCTGATGGTACCGAAGTCGGCACGCCCCTGCGCCTTCTCGCGCAGCGCCGCCATCACCTTCCCCATGTCCTTCATGGAGCTGGCGCCCGTGGCCGCCACTACTTCGCGGATCAGGGCGTCCACCTCGCCCGGGGACAGCGCCGCAGGCAGGTAGGCCTGCAACTGGGCAATCTCGCCGAGTTCCCTGGCCTCCAGGTCGGGCCTGTTGCCCGCGGCGAACTGGCTGGCGGACTCGCGCCGCTGCTTGATGAGCTTCTCGAGGATCTGCAGGACGGCGGTGTCGGTGGTCTCGGTGCGCTCGTCCACCTCGCGCTGCTTGATGGCCGCCAACAGCATGCGGATGGTGACCAGCCGCTCCTTGTCGCCCGCGCGCATGGCGGCCTTCATGTCGTCCTGGATGCGGGTCTTCAGGAGGGACACTTCAGGGCTCCCGACGCCGGGCTGACATGGCTAGCCCGGATCAATAGAGGCGCTTGCGCCGGTTCGTCTCGCGGGCGCTGCGCTTCTGCTGCCGTTTGACCGCGGCGGCCTTCTTGCGCTTGCGCTCCTGCGTGGGCTTTTCGTAGAACTCGCGACGACGGAGTTCGGTCAGGACGCCAGCCTTTTCGCAGGCACGCTTGAAACGCCGGAGGGCGGCGTCAAAATGCTCGTTTTCTCGTACTCGAACGCCGGGCAAGATCTTCGTCCTTAGGTTGGTGGCCTTCTGGCCCGCACCCGCCTCTGGTGGGGTTTCGGACCGGCGGGCGAAAAAAACCGGCTCTGGCGGCCGGATGAGCCGGAAAATATAGCCATTCAGCGGGCCATTTGCAAAGTGATCGTACCAAAGTGATCGTCCTGGGGATCGAAACCAGCTGCGACGAAACCGCCGCAGCCGTATACGACACGGCCCGGGGCCTGCGCAGCCATTGCCTGTACAGCCAGGTGGCGACCCACGCCCCCTTCGGGGGGGTCGTTCCGGAGCTGGCTTCCCGGGACCATATCCGGAAGCTCCTGCCCCTGGTCGACGCGGCCCTGGCCCGGGCGGGGGTGGTCCCGGCCGACCTGGCCGGGGTGGCCTACACCGCGGGTCCCGGCCTGGTGGGCGCGCTCCTCGTGGGCGCCACCGTCGGCGTCGGCCTCGCGATGGGCTGGGGTATCCCGGCCGTGCCTGTCCACCACATGGAGGCGCACCTCCTGGCGGCGCTGCTGGAGGCTGACCAGCCGGACTTCCCGTTCGTGGCCCTGCTGGTTTCCGGCGGGCATTCGCTGCTGGTCGAGGTGGCCGGGCTCGGACGCTACCGGATCCTCGGCGAAACCCTCGATGATGCGGCCGGCGAGGCCTTCGACAAGGGCGCCAAGCTGCTGGGCCTGCCGTACCCGGGCGGGCCGGAGCTGGCGAAGCTGGCCGAACGCGGGCGGAGCGGCCAATACCGGTTCCCCCGGCCCATGCTGAAGGCTCCCGGACTG
>CAZTGY010000252.1:0-4717 GCA_964613445.1 uncultured Chromatiaceae bacterium
GGATTATTTCTATCAGAACGTGAGGGAAAAGCGATGGAAGGCGGCGTATTGACCGTGCTGGAGCCGGTTACCAGTAGTACACGTGGGGCTTGTTGTTCCCCAGGGGCGGGGTGATCCCCTCCGGGTCGGCACCGCGCAGGATCAGCCGGCAGATCCTGCGGTTTTCACGCCGTCGCGGACGCGTCATCGTGAGCCGGCGCCACCACTTTGGCGCGCGGCCGGAAAATCCCACGAAGTAGCAGCGGCGAAACTTGCGATCGAGATTGCCGCCCGGGCCGCGGTCGCGGGCCTTGCTGGTATTGGACATGGACTTCTCTCCAGTGTGAAAGACACTGGAAGATGTCCAGGCAGAAGTAGTGTTGAACGGGCTTGATCATGACGGGTCAGGTCAGCTTGAGAGCTGCGACGAGAGGATCATATAGCGAAAGAGGCAGTCCATTCGACGGCTACTGCTTTCGGGCCGACGTCGCCATCAGGCCCAGGATGGCTTCGTAGACCTGGTCGAACTGGCGCCGGGTATCCGCATCGAGCACCGCAACCGATTGCTTCAACGCTTCCAGCTCCCGGGCGAGCTGGGAGTGTGCGGCGACGGCCTGGCGCAGGCGGGCGAAGGCACGGACGACGTAGACGCTCATCTGCACCGCGCGGGGACTGTTCAGGATGGTGGCCGCCATGATCGCGCCGTGTTCCGTGAAGGCCATCGGTGGGTATTTGCGGTGCGCCCCGCGGCCGGTCTTTAAGGTCGCATTTTGCGACCTTAAAGCCGCAACGTCCTGATTTGAAAGCTCAATCAGGAAGTCAGGGGGGAAACTGGCACCTTCGCGGGGATTCTGACGCCAGGCACTCGGGAAGACTAGCCTGGCCCTCACCGGGAGCGGAACGTGGCGGCCTTTCGAACTCCGGAGCGCAATCGCCCGAAGTAGGCCTTGCCGGCCGGGGCTGCCGGGCGGGACGTCAGGCCAGCGCCGGCACCACCCGCTCCCCCAGGATCCGGATGGTCTTCTCCGGCTCCTCGTAGATGCGCAGCGCGATCTCGGTGAGGCCGGCAGCCTCGAAGGCCCGCAGCCGGTCGATCTCCCTGCCGAGGTCGTCGACCGACGCGCAGGACGTGAGGTTGTCCACGAGCAGGCGGACGATGTGGTCCGGCACGCCCTGGATGTCCGGCGAGCGGCGCCGGAGGGCATCGAAGAAGGCGCCGCGCTTCGCGTCCACGAGGTCCATCTCGGCCTCGGTCATGAAGTGCGCGTGGTTCGCCCGGAGCAGCACGCCACGGAGCGCCAGCCAGATGCGCGCCTCCCGCTCGGCCTCCTCCCGGGTGTCCTTGACGTGCCAGGCCCAGAAGTTGGAGACGCGGAAGGCGTCCCGGGGCCGGCCGGCCTGGTCGAGCGCGGCGTCGATCTTCGGCCGCGCCAGGGCGACCTGGGGCACGGTCTTGTCGGAGAGCATGAGCCCGTCGGCGACGGTCGGCACCATGCGCTGCATCTGGTCCCGGTTGGCGCCGCCGTAGATGACGGGCGGGGCGCTCTTCGCCCATCCGGCGCTGTAGCGGCGGACCCTGAAGACCTCGCCCTCGTAGTTCACCGGGCCGCCGCCCGCCGCGGCCTTGAGGATCCCGATGCACTCCCGCACGGCGCGGACCCTTCGGACGGGCTTCAGGTCCATGGCCGTCATGGTGCCCCCGCCGCCGCCGACCACCACCTGGGCGCGGCCACCGGCGTATTCGTTCAGCGTGAGCAGCGACTTGGCCATCATCAGCGGGTGCAGCTCGAAGGGACTGATGGCGATGGGCCCCATGCGGATGCGCTCCGTCGTCATCGCGAGCTTCGTGAACACCGCGAAGGGGTCCCGCCCGTCCAGCATGCCGGACACCCAGATCCCGCCGATGCCGTTGGCCTCGGCGAGCCGACCGAGCTCGGCGATGCGGTCGGGGGAGTTATTGGATTCGAGGATGAGGTCGATGCGCAGGGGATGAGCGTACACCGGTAACGCCAGGCGCTTGCCTTCCCTGCTCGCCTGCCCGGGGCGCTGCCCACCCGGGCAGCGCCCCACAACCGTCACTTGCTGTCAGTGGCATCCGGCTCCGACTTGCCCTGGGCGCGCTTCCGGCGCAGGAACGAAGGACTGGCGGCCCTGCTGTCCAGCGACTCGGAACTCGGCGCCAGCCGGCTCCGCATGCGGGACGAGGAGTAGGCCGTCTCCTTCATGAACCTCAGCTCGTCGCGACTGAGCGCGAGGTCTCCCAGCTCACCGGCGACGTCACCAAGCCACGGGTTCGCGTCACCCAGCGCGCGGGTCTGCGCCACGTACTGCTCAACGCTGGCCCAGTCACGGCGCCGGGCGGCGGCCCGCGCTTCCTGCTGGAGCCGCGCGGCTTCCAGTTCGCCGGCACGACGGGCCACCAGTTCGTCCTCGAGCAACGCGCCATAGGCGGCCGCCGCCACGGCCGGCAGCGCGAGGGCGACCGGCTGTACGGCCCGGGGCTCGCCGGCCAGGTCGAGGTAGCGAACACTGGCCGACAGCAGCGCGACCGGATCCGTGCTCGCCGGCCCGCCGGGCACCGTCAGGCGCACCAGGGCCCAGGCCTCGGCGCCGTAGGCCAGGTCGGGCAGCTGCCAGCCCGCGTCGCCGGCGGGCTCGTAGCCATTCACGACCTCGGCCCGCACGCCCGCGGCCGCCTCCAGCTCCAGTACCAGGCGCCGCGCGTACAGCGCATTGAGCAGGGCGAACTCCTCCCGGAACGGGTCCATCAGGTCCTCGGCCGTCTGCCCGTAGTAGGAATTTCCCTGGCCCGCGCGCGACATGCCGATCATCAGGTCCTCGTTGAAGTGCCGCCCGAGGCCGTAAGTGGACGTGGTCACGCCGGCCGCGGCGAGTTCGCGGCACTGCGCGTAGATGGTCCCGGGCTCGGTGATGCCCTTGTTGGCGCAGCCGTCCGACAGCAGGATCACGCGGGAAACGACGCCGGCGGCCGTGGCCGCGGCCAGGCTCTCGGCACCACCGATCCACCCGCCGTGGAGGTTGGTGGAGCCCCCGTCGTCGATCCGTTCGATGGCGTGCTTCAGCGTGGCCTTGTCGGCCATGCCGGTGAGAGGCACAAGGGTCTGCACGTCGTCGTCATAGGCCACCAGCGATGCCCGGTCCTGGGCGGCGAGGCCGTCCACGACGAAGGCCGCCGCCCGGCGCGCCTCCGTGAGTGGCTGTCCGGCCATGGATCCCGACCGGTCGATGACGAGGGCCAGGTGCAGCGGCGCCCGCTGCGGCTGGGCGCCGGCAGGCATGTCCGGCGCCTGCACGCGGACGAGCACGTCCACGGTGCCGGGAAAATCGGCCAGGACGGCAGGCCGCCGCGGGGTGACGATCAGCTTCGGGGTATTCTTCGGGGTATTCATGGCTTCTCTCCTTTTCGAATTCGCTCTTCGTGTAGCGCCTGGGTCAATGCGTTGCCGAGGATCTCCGGCGTGTCCGACCGCATGCGTGCCAGCTCCCGGGCATCCAGGTAAACCTGGCACCAGGGCGTGAGGCTGATCCGGATGGTCCGCCGCCGCTCCGGCTTGCCGCTGACGTTGCCGAGCCCGGTCAGGTTCTTCTGCAGGTCGAGGCGGCGCAGGGAAATCTCGTGGGCCTGCAACAGGGGCTCGGAGGGCGGCAGCGAGGGAGCCGGTGCGTAATGCATGGCGCGATCCGGCGCAGACCCGGCCGCGACGCTGTCCATGGCCATCGCCGGCGGCACGCTCCGGCGCGCCGCCGGGCTGCGCAGCCGGGCCAGCGTTTGTTCCGCCAGGGTGGGAGCCCGCTCGGCCGGGATCATCTGGATGAAGCCCTCGGGCCCGGCGGTCTTGATGAGCTCCGCGATCTTGGCCAGGGACCAGCCGTCGTGGATCAGCCGCCGCGCCGCCAGGAATTCGGCAACCTGGCGACCGCCAAACAGGGCCTCCCGCCCCTCCCGCTCGGGGGGGGTCAGGATGCCCACCTGAACATAATGCCGGACCAGTCGTTCGTTGGCGGTCCCAGCCTCGTCGGGCAGGCCGACATTGGGAAACAGCCGGTTGCACTGCTCGGCCAGCTCGGCCGCCGTGCCGCGCCAGTCCTGGATTTCGTCGGGCAAAGCCCCTATGGGGGTGGGTTCCATGTCGCCATCGTCCGTTGTCGTTGACAGTGACGGTAGATTACAATGTTTATTGTAATTGACAATGACTTTTTGAAGACAAACAGGATTGGCGGCTAGCCCCCGACACGGCACCGCATCAATCACCAGGTCCGCGTGCTCCCGCATCCCTTCCTTGATCCCGTGCCCCAGCGTGACTAGGAACAATTGCGCGCCTTCGCGGCGGGCAAATTTCATGGCAGGAATGAAGTCGCTGTCGGCCGTCACGAGCACGATCACCTGGACCTGCTTCTTCAGCGTCAGGCTGGCGATATCGAGCCCGATCCGCATGTCGACGCCCTTCTGGCGAACGTTCGGCTCGATCGCGGCAGAACTGATCTCGACGGTGGGTCCGGGCCTGGCCAGGATCCTGCTCTTCAGTCGCCACCCCTCCAGGAAAAGCTCCCCGAAGCGCAGGGCAAAGAACGACTCGCGCACCAGCTGGGACTGGAGGCTCCTGTTCCGCGTGGCGACCGGGTGCGCGCCGAAGTCCATCTCGCCACCGCCGAGCGGGATCGGTGCAATGCCCTCGAGCGGCCTGGCGTCGTAGAAGTAGATGCGATGGAGCCGCAG
>CAZTGY010000253.1:0-1919 GCA_964613445.1 uncultured Chromatiaceae bacterium
GGGCGACGGCATCCAGCAGGTGCTGTTCGCGGTGATCCAGTGCGTGGCGGTGCTGGTCACGGCGGTCGTCGTCGCGAAGTTCCTCGGCTATGACGCGGGCGGCGCGGCGGGCCTGCTGGCTGGTTCCAGCACCATCTCGGCCGTGCTGGGCGTGGCCTCCAACAGCATCGAGCAGCTCGGCATCGACGATGCCGGGAAGAAGGCGATGCTCGACGCCATGCCGGTCGCATACGCCGTGACCTACCTCTTCGGCACCGCCGGCTCCGCCTGGATACTGGCCAGCCTCGGGCCAAAGATCCTCCGCGTCGACATCGCCGCGGAGAGCCGCAAGTACGAGGAGGAGATGGGCGGGTCCCTGGCTGCCAGCCAGGACCGCCTCTCCGGCTACACCCAGTTCGTACTGCGCGCCTACAGGCAGACGGATCCGGCCTGGGTCGGCCGCACGGTGGGTGACTTCGAGGCGAGCTTCGGCAGCATCGTCCCCGGCACGAGCCGGTCCCGGCTGGTCGTCCAGCGCCTTCGCCAGGACGGGCAGATCATCGACCCGAAGCCGGACACTCTCCTGGCCAGGGATGCCGTGATGGCGATCGCCGGCCGCCGGGAGTGGGTGCTGGAAGCCGCCGAGCGCCTCGGTGCCGAGGTGGACGATCGCGAACTGCTCGACCTGGAGCTGCTTCTCCTGGATGTGGTGGTTACCAACAAGGCCTTCGCCGGCCGCACGCTGGCCGACCTGGTTAAGTCGGACCTGCAGCAGGCGGGACGCGGCGTGTTCCTGCGCAAGATAGTTCGCACCGGCGTCGAAATGCCGGTTACGGTGAACTTCAGGCTGGAGCGCGGTGACACCATCACGCTGGTCGGTTCCCGCGCCGACGTGGAACGCGTCGCGCCAGTCATCGGCTATGCGGACCGCGCCACCGAAGAGACCGACATGGTGGTCATGGGGATGGGCATCGTCATCGGTGCACTGCTCGGCGCCCTGACGTTCGAGCTGGGCGGCGTGCCGCTCAGCCTGAGCACCAGCGGCGGCGCGCTGATCGCCGGCCTCGTCTGCGGCTGGCTGCGTTCCGTCAACCGCACGTTCGGGCGGATCCCGGCGCCAGCCCTCTGGGTGTTCAACAACATCGGCCTGAATGCCTTCATCGCTGTCGTCGGCATCAGCGCCGGGCCCGGCTTCGTGGCCGGACTCCAGGCCCAGGGCCTGCAGCTGTTCGTGGCCGGCCTCGTCGTCACCACCGTCCCGCTGGTGATCGGCCTGCTGGTCGGCAAGTACGTCTTCAGGATGAAGGCACCGATCGTGCTGGGCGCCTGCGCCGGCGCGCGCACGACCACGGCGGCGCTGGGCGCCATCGAGGCAGAGGCGAAGAGCAAGGTGCCCGCGCTCGGCTACACGGTCACTTATGCGGTCGGCAACACCCTGCTGACCGTCTGGGGCGTGGCGGTCGTGCTCCTGATGAGTTGAACCCGGATCCTGGAGATAACAAGAATGGACAAGGTCACCCTGCGCAAGTACGAGGCCCTCGGGCCCTTCGAGATCAAGAACGACCTGGCGAAGCTCGCGACCGAGTCCTCGAAGGCCTCGTCCATCGCCTACCTGAACGCTGGCCGCGGTAATCCCAACTGGATAGCCACCGAGCCCCGCGAGGCGTTCTTCCTCCTCGGCCAGTTCGCCGTCCTCGAGAGCAAGCGCGTGCTCGACCTGCCGCCCGGCGTGGGCGGCATGCCCCGGAAGGACGGCGTCGCCGTCCGGCTCGAAGCCTGGCTGGCGAAGCACGCCGACATGCCCGGCGCTTCGGTGCTGGCGGCGATGGTGCCCTGGGCCGTGGGAAGGTTCGGCTTCGACGCCGACGCCTTCGTCCACGAGCTGGTGGACTCGATCATCGGCGACAACTACCCGGTGCCCGACCGGATGCTCGTCCACA
>CAZTGY010000253.1:1929-4710 GCA_964613445.1 uncultured Chromatiaceae bacterium
TATCATTTTCCGCTCCCTGACGAGACGCTGCGACGCGAGTACCTGCAGTGGGCCATGTGCGGCGAGCCGCGCCCCAAGGGCACGTTCCACCTGTATGCGGTGGAGGGCGGCACGGCCGCCATGTGCTACATCTTCAAGACCATGAAGACCAACCGGCTGCTCAACGCGGGTGACACCATCGCGCTGGGCACGCCGATCTTCACGCCCTACCTGGAGATGCCGCACCTGGAGGACTACGACCTCAGGATCGTCAACATCCAGGCCCGGCAGGAGGAGCGCTGGCAGTTCGGCGACGCGGAGCTGAAGAAGCTGCTCGATCCGAAGATCAAGGCGTTCTTCCTCTGCAATCCCGGCAACCCCAGCGCGGTGGCCCTGAGCGAGGCGACCATCGCGAGGATCGGGGCGATCCTCAGGAAGCGCCCGGACCTGATCCTGCTCACCGACGACGTCTACGGCACCTTCGTCCCCGGGTTTCGTTCCCTGATGGGCGCGTTCCCCTACAACACCATCGGCGTCTACTCCTACAGCAAGTACTTCGGCTGCACCGGCTGGCGCCTGGGCGTCATCGCGGTCAACGAGAAGAACCTGTTCGACGACCTGATCAGGCGCCACGCCGAGCCCGTGAAGAAGAAGCTCGACAAGCGCTATGGCGGGCTGACCCTGGAGCCGCGCAAGATCGCGTTCATCGACCGCATCGTGGCGGACAGCCGCGACGTCGCGCTGAACCACACGGCCGGGCTCTCGCTCTCGCAGCAGGTGATGATGACGCTGTTCTCGGCCAGCGAGCTGATGGACGAGAAGAAGCACTACCAGAAGGCCTGCATCGGCATCGTGAAGAAGCGCGTGCAGGCCACCCTCGAGGGCCTGGGGATCAATCCCGACCCGAACCCGCTGTTCGACTACTACTACGGGCTGGTCGACCTGGAGTTCTGGCTGAAGAAATACGTGGGGCCGGAGGTCGTCGCCTGGATCAGGCAGCACGTCCACCCCCTCGACATCGTGTTCCGGCTGGCCGAGGACTACGGCATCGTTCTGCTGAACGGTGGCGGCTTCGAGGGCCCGGACTGGTCCGTGCGGGTCTCCTTCGCCAACCTGGACGACCACGTCTACGACGACATCGGCCGGGCGGTACGGGCCATCGCCCGGGGCTACGTGCAGGCCTACGAGGCGTCGAAGCCTGCGCCGGCGAAGCGCGGCAAGGTAAAGGTACGCAAGGCAGTCGGCCGTCGGGCCGCAACCAAAGGAGTCCGGAGATGAATATCGCAATTGCAGGAACGGGAACGACGAAGCTGGCAGTGCTTGCCTTGGGCCTCGTGAGCGGACTGGCCGCCACGGGCGCCGCCATCGCGCAGACGTCGACGGCGCTGCCCCGCGTGCGCGTGCTGGCCACCGGCGGCACCATCGCCGGCGCCCAGGCCAGTTCCACGGACTACGGCTACAAGTCCGGCGCCTACGACGTCAACACGCTGATCAACGCCGTGCCCAACCTGGGCAAGCTGGCCCAGATCTCGGGCGAGCAGGTGGCCAACATCGGCAGCCAGGACATGAACGACGAGGTCTGGCTGAAGCTGGCGAAGCGCCTCAACGCGGTGCTGGCGTCGGCCGACACGGACGCGGTGCTGATCACCCACGGCACCGACACCCTCGAGGAGACCAGCTACTTCCTGAGCCTCGTGACGAAGAGCGACAAGCCGGTCGTGATGGTGGGGTCCATGCGGCCGGCCACGGCCACCAGCGCGGACGGCCCGGCCAACATCTACAACGGCGTGGCCGTCGCGGTCAGCCCCAGGGCGAAGGGGCGGGGCACGCTGGTCGCCCTCAACGACGAGTTCCACTACGCCCGGAACGTCGTGAAGACCGACACCACCAGCGTGCAGACCTTCAGGAGCCTGAACCGCGGTCCCGCCGGCGTCGTGCACACGGGCAAGGTCGAGTGGTTCCAGCCGATGGACCGGAAGCTCGGCCCCAAGTCCGAGTTCTCCGTGGACGGCCTCGACAAGCTGCCGCGGGTGGACATCATCTACGCCCACGCCAACATGAGCCCGGACCTGATCGACGCGGCCGTGCGCAACGGCGCGAAGGGCCTCGTCATTGCCGGCGTCGGCGACGGCAACATGACCAGTGCGGCGCTCGAGGCGGCGAAGAAGGCCGCCGGTGCTGGCGTCGTGGTGGTGCGGAGCACCCGCCTGCCCATGGGGCTCACCCTGCGCAACAACGAGGTCAACGACGACGAGCTGGGCTTCGTCGCCTCGGGCGAGCTGAACCCGCCGAAGTCCCGCGTCCTCCTGCAGCTGGCGCTGACGAGGACCAGCGACGTCAAGCGCATCCAGGCGATGTTCTACGAGTACTGAGCTGACGGATTGACGGGAGGCGGCTACACTGCAGCAGCGGCAGCCGTAGCCTCGTTCCAACAACACTGGAGAAGAAGACAATGAAGAATGGCCTGAAGCTGGCAATCGTCGCGGTGTCCCTGGCGTTCCTGGCAGCCTGTTCGAGCCCGGAGTACATCATCAGCACCACCGACGGCACGATGATCCCGACCAACGGCAAGCCGAAGCTGGACGACAAGACCGGCATGTACACCTACAAGGACGCCGAGGGCCGGGCGACGTCGATCAAGAAGGACGACGTCAAGCAGATCATGCAGCGCTAGTCCGCCCGCTGGCCCGACCCGGGGTGGGACCGCCATGAACGAGCCGCGCATCGACCTGACCCGCACCACCCTGGGGGTGCTCTTCATCGGCGGGCTCACCGTCGCGTCGTTCTGGATCCTCCAGCCCT
>CAZTGY010000254.1:0-4701 GCA_964613445.1 uncultured Chromatiaceae bacterium
GACGGCCCTGTACTCGTTCCGGATGTACTTCCTGGTCTTCCACGGGCAGGAGCGGATGGACGCAGAGACGAAAGCGCACCTTCACGAGTCGCCCTGGGTCGTCACGGTGCCCCTCGTGCTGCTGGCCATCCCGTCCGTCGTCATTGGCTGGCCGACGATCCAGTCCGTGGTGTTCGGTGACTACTTCGGCACGGCCATCATGGTTCGTGAGCCGAATGACGTCCTGCGGGAGCTTGCCGGCGAGTTTCACGGACCCTGGGCCTACCTGCTGCACGCATTTTCCGCCCCGGTGCCATACCTGGCCCTCGCGGGAGCCGTTACTGCCTGGTACCTCTACCTGCGGAACCCTGGCCTGGCCGAATCGATCCGGCAGCGCCTCAGCGGGCTCTACACGCTGCTCGTCAACAAGTACTACTTCGACGACTTCAACCAGAAGGTGCTCGCCCGTGGCAGCGTCGGCCTGGGCAACCTGTTCTGGCGCATCGGTGACGTCGTGATCATCGACGGCGGGCTGGTCAACGGCAGCGCCCGCCTCGTGGGCTGGGCCTCCCAGGTCACCCGCCAGCTGCAGACCGGCTACCTGTATCACTACGCGTTCGCCATGATCATCGGCCTGGGCGTGCTGGTGGGCTGGCTCCTGCTGGGGGCCTGACCTGGTGAGCGGTTCGATGACAGACAGCATGTTCGGTATTGGCACCCTGAGTATCCTCATCTGGCTGCCCATCCTGGGCGGCCTCCTGTTGCTGGCACTTGGCCGGAGGGAGGGCGCTGCCACGGGCCCGCGCCCCGACCGCCTCGTGGCGCTCGCCATCTCCGTGCTCACGTTCCTCCTCAGCCTGCCGCTCTGGACCGGCTTCGATCCGACCACGGCCAGCATGCAGTTCGTGGAGCGTATGCCCTGGATCCGGTCGTTCAACGTCGAGTACTACCTGGGCGTCGACGGCTTCTCCATGCCGCTCATCCTGCTCACCACCTTCCTCACACCCGTCGTCGTGCTCGCCGGCTGGGAAGTCATCGAGAAGCGCACGGCCCAGTACTTCGCGGCCTTCCTGATCCTGGAAGGCCTGATGGTCGGCGTGTTTGCCGCCCTGGATGGCCTGCTGTTCTACGTCTTCTGGGAAGCCATGCTGGTCCCGATGTTCATCATCATCGGCGTCTGGGGCGGCGAGCGGCGGGTCTATGCCACCGTCAAGTTCTTCCTCTACACCTTCCTGGGTTCCGTGTTCATGCTGGTCGCGCTGATCTACATGTACCTGAAGTCGGGCAGCTACAGCATCCTGGACTTCCAGGGCCTGCCCCTGACGCTGACGGAACAGACACTGATCTTCCTGGCATTCCTGTTCGCCTTCGCGGTGAAGGTGCCCATGTGGCCGGTCCACACCTGGCTGCCTGACGCCCACGTGGAAGCGCCCACGGGCGGCTCGGTGATCCTGGCGGCAGTCCTTCTCAAGATGGGTGGCTACGGGTTCATCCGCTTCAGCCTGCCAATCACCCCCGATGCCAGCGCCGAGCTGGCGTGGCTCATGATCACGCTGTCCCTGGTGGCGGTCGTCTACATCGGGCTGGTGGCCCTGGTGCAGAAGGACATGAAGAAGCTGATCGCCTATTCATCGATCGCGCACATGGGCTTCGTGACCCTCGGCTTCTTCCTGGCCTGGGCCATCCTGGACCGCACCGGGTCCGAGTCCGGCATCGCCATGGGGCTCTCCGGCGGCATGTTCCAGATGATCTCCCACGGCTTCGTGTCCGGCGCCCTGTTCCTCTGCGTCGGCGTGATGTACGACCGACTCCACAGCCGGCAGATCGATGCCTACGGCGGCGTGGTGAACACCATGCCGAAGTTTGCCGCGTTCATGGTGCTGTTCGCCCTGGCCAACGCGGGCCTGCCCGGCACTTCCGGGTTCGTGGGCGAGTTCCTGGTGATCCTGGCGGCGTTCAAGGCCGGGTTCTGGTACGCGTTCCTCGCCGCGAGCACGCTGATCCTGGGCGCTGCCTACACGCTCTGGCTGGTCAAGCGGGTGATCTTCGGCGCGATCGCCAACGAAGGCGTCGCGGGACTCACCGATGCCTCCCGACGCGAGCTGCTCGTACTCGCCCTCGTCGCCGCGGGCGTGCTTGGCCTGGGCCTCTGGCCGGCGCCGCTCGCGGACGTCATGGCGGCGAGCATAGATAACCTGGTCATCCAGATCACCCATTCCAAGCTGCAGGCGGGCCTATGAACCCCATGGCTCAGGATCTGATCACGATCTGGCCGGAGATCCTCCTGGCCGGCGGACTGTGCCTGGTGCTGGTCGTCGACATGTTCCTCCGGGACAGCCACCGGGACGTCACCTACCTGGTCACCATCCTCCTGCTGGCGGGCCTCGCCTGGGCGCTGGTCGGCCTGCCATTCGGGGCCGTCGAGGGGGAGAGGGCGACACTGGCCTTCGGCGGGTCCTTCATCAGTGACCCGCTGTCCCGGGTGCTGAAGCTGTTTGCCGTCGCCGCCGTGGCCACCGTCTTCCTCTACTCCAGGCCCTACCTGCGGGCCCGGGGGCTGCACCACGGTGAATTCTACGTCCTGGGTCTCTTTGGCCTGCTCGGCATTCTCGTCCTCGCGTCCAGCTACAGCCTGCTCGTGAGCTACCTGGGCCTGGAGATCCTGTCGCTCAGCCTCTACGCGATGGTCGCCTTCAACCGGGAGTCGCCCGTGGCCGCCGAGGCGGCCATGAAGTACTTCGTGCTCGGCGCGATAGCGTCCGGGACGCTGCTCTATGGCATGTCGCTGGTCTACGGCGTCACGGGCAGCCTGAACATCGGCGACCTGCAGGCAACCATTGGCAGCGCCCAGGCCGCTTCGCCCATGCTGTGGGTCGGCCTGGCGTTCCTGGTGGCGGGCGTGGCCTTCAAGTTCGGCGCCGTGCCGTTCCACATGTGGGTGCCGGACGTGTACCAGGGTGCGCCGACGGCGGTGACGCTCTACGTGGGCACGGCACCGAAGCTCGGTGCCCTGGCGCTCGCCATCCGCCTCCTCGTGGAGGGCCTCCCGGCGGTCGGCGACCTCTGGCAGGTGATGCTGGCCGCAATGGCGGTCCTGTCGCTGGTGCTCGGCAACGTGGCGGCCATCGCCCAGACCAACGTCAAGCGCATGCTGGCGTACTCGACCATCGCCCACGTGGGCTTCATCCTGCTCGGTTTCGTGGCCGGCACGCCGGAGGGCATCCAGGCGGCGCTGTTCTACACGCTGGTCTACGTGATCATGGCGGCCGGCAGCTTCGGCTTCCTCGTCCTGTTGAGCAGCCGGGGCGAGGAGGTGGAGGAGCTGGACGACCTGCGGGGCCTCTGGCAGCGCAGCCCCTGGTTCGCCCTGATGATGGTGCTGCTGATGGTCAGCATGATCGGCGTGCCGCCCCTGGCGGGCTTCTACGCCAAGTGGTGGGTGCTGTCGGCGCTGCTGGAAGCAGACTACGTCGGTCTTGCCCTGGTCGCGCTCGTGGCTTCGGTCATCGGCGCCTATTACTACCTGCGCGTCATCCGCCTGATGCTGTTCGACGACGGCGGGCAGGCGAGCGCGGTGGGGATGCCCCTGGATGTCCGGGTGGTCCTGAGCGTTAACGTGCTGCTGCTCGTGCTCATCGGGCTGCTGCCCGACCGGCTGCTGGAGCTTTGCGCCCGGGCCGCCGCCCTGATCTGATATGGAGCAGGGGGTCCGGGACGTGGTTGCTACCCGGGCGCCAAGTGGCTACCATGCACTGCTGCGCTGGTGCGGGGTGGAGCAGTCTGGCAGCTCGTCGGGCTCATAACCCGAAGGTCGTAGGTTCAAATCCTACCCCCGCTACCAATTCCTTCCGGGGAAATGCAGGGATGAGGGCCGCTTCGTGCGGCCCTTTTCATTTTTCTGGTCGGCATTTTCTCAATGCCGGCGCAGTCGCCGGCGTGCGAGCCCGAGCAGGCCCAGCGCCCCGCCGAACAGCCAGACGGCCGGGGGTACAGGTACCGGAGTCGTCTGGAAGGTCCAGGTGTAGCCTTCGCTGTACGGGCTCGGCCAGCATTCCCCGCCCGTGTAGGTGCAGGTGCGGTTGGTCAGGACCAGCGTGGTCCCGTCCCAGCTGAGGGTATTCATGCCGTCAAGGTCATTCACCGACAGCGCCGGACCGATGGCGGCGTCGTCGCCTCCCAACGTGCGGGACGTCGCCGTACCGGGACCCCACGAGGCGGTCGACTCGTTGGCAAAATTGGCGCCGAAGCTGTAGTTCCCGCAGATGCTGGCACCGACGCCGCCGCCGAAGTTGCCCTCCACACAGCTGAAGGAGTTCGCCGACGCCACGCCGCCACTACCCATCACCAGGCCGGTGCTGAACATCCGGTACAGCGTGCTCGTGGGGGCTGTCGTCCAGCGGGCGTTGAACACGCCGCCCGACTGGGTGAGCAGCTGCGTCACGTCGTCATAAGTGAAGGTTGCCGTCGAGGATGACACGTTCGCGGCGTGCAGGCCCTTGTTGATCTCCTGCCCCATGGTCAGCAGGCTGGCGTTCCACACCGCGGCATCTGAGGTGCCGCCCATCAGGGATGTAACGACTGCCGTGGTCAGAATGGCCTTATTCTTCATCGTGGCCTCCCGTCGTTCATCTCAGGCCTGCGGCGGCCGGGCGTGGCCCTCAGGCTCGAGCCAGACTAGCAGGGTCGATATTGCGATCGTACTGCCCAGACAGCTCCTGAGGT
>CAZTGY010000255.1:0-4688 GCA_964613445.1 uncultured Chromatiaceae bacterium
CGGTCCAGCCGCCCGGCCACCTGCGCCACCGTGTCCGCGCTAATGCCGCGAGCGCGGTACTCCTCCATATACGCGTCTACCAGCCGATCCCATCGCCTCATCGCCATCCCTCCAACGCAAAAGGACGGGGCGATGGCGCGCTCCCGTCCTTACGTTATAGAACTCGACAATATGACTCCCGATATGATCGCTTCGGGAGCCAGGATGGGCCCTGAACTGAACTAAACACCTTCTATGTCGAGTTGGCCGATGGCATAGCACCGCCGAGTCCGGAATGTGACCTGGTCACGTGCCTGGACATTGCCCTCGGGGATTGCAACCCCTACTACCGATCAAGCGGGCGACAACCCCAACGTCTGGACGCACCGGCACTCAAGTTCGTTCATCCCGGCGCCTTCGACGCCCTCCTGGCGTGGCAGCTCCGCTAGGCCGCACCTGCAACGGCCAGCCAGATCAAGATTCCGCGCCTCGTAACGGCGCCAGGGCATGTCTCCCTGCTTGAGGAACACGTTTTAGCGTCAGCACTAGTTACCCGGTAGGCCGCCACCCGGAAGACCGTCCTGCCCCTAGCCGCGCGGTCCCTCCACGATCGAGCGCACCGCCGCATCCCGCAGGTGGATCTCCTGCTGCGGGATCGCCAGCACGACGCCTTCGCGCCCGAAGACCCGGTACAGGCTGCAGTTCAGCTCGTGCAGCACCAGGCCGCGGTTGGCGGGGTCCTGGATCCAGCACAGCATCTCGAATTCGAGTCCCGAACTGCCGAACTGGCGGAGCCGCATGCGGGGCTCGGGCTGCGGGCACACCTGCGGGTGCTCATTGGCGGTGGCCAGCATCAGGGCCATCACCTGGTCGATGTCGGAGCCGTAGGCCACGGAGATCGGCACCCGCAGCCGGTACTTGCGCTGCGGGCTGCCCGACTCGTTGACGATCTTCGCCTTGCCCATCACGCCGTTGGGGATGCTCACCTCCACGTCGTCGCGGGTGAGCAACCGGGTGCTGCGCAGGCCGATGTGGGTGACGGCGCCCCGCTCGCCCGAGTCCAGCACGATGTAGTCGCCGATCCCGTAGGGCTTGTCGGTGAGGATTGAGATGCCGGCGATGAGGTTGCCCAGCGTGTCCTGGGCCGCGAAGGACAACGCCAGGCCGAGGATGCCGGCCGAGGCCACGAGGCCGGTCACGTTAACGTCCCAGGCGAGCAGGATGCCGTAGACGCCGGCCAGCCCGAGCACCACCACCACGGTGTTCCGCATGAGGGTGGCCGTGGTGGGCAGGGCAAAGGCCGGCGGCGGCTGCCGGCGACCGAGCCCGGCCAGGATGACGCCCGTGGCCCGGACGCCGAACACTACCCAGATGAGTATCAGCAGGGTGTCGACGATGGCATCGAGCCGGCGCTCGATCCCGTCGCCCAGCGCGAACGCCGACAGCGCGACCAGCAACCCCAGGAGCAGGATCGATGAAAACACGGGCTGGCGCGCCGCCCGGACCAGCTGCTCGCCGGACTGCACCGGCCACTGGCGGAACGCGTGCCGGAGCAGCACCCCCGCGACCAGGTCGACCACCACGGCCAGCAGGAGGAAGCCCGCGACCGCCGCGAGGATCTGCAGGACCGGCGCCGGGCCCAGGAAAGACAACCAGCCGGCGAGCCAGTCACTGAGTTCCTGCATCACGTCCTCCGCAAGCCCGGGCTGGCAGTCTAACTCGCCCGCTCCGGCCCCTCGACATAGCGTGACGGCGCGCTGGCCCGGGCCAGCGAATTCCGCGCCGCCCACTCCCCCTGCGCATCCGGCGGACCGAGCCACCGGAACTCGCCGCCCAGCCAGGCCGCCACCGGCACGCCATTCCGGTACAGCACCCGGTTCCGGAGCTGGGCCGGCACCTTGTCGCCGGGCGTGACGATGCCGGTGAGGTTCAACGGGTCGGCGGCCGAGAGGATCACCTGGCTGTCCTGGTTGCCCGCGTGGCGCACCTCGCGCAGCCGCTCCACCGCGTCCGGCAGCGCGAACTGCTCGCCGCCGAAGCCCGCCACGAAGCGCCCGCCCCGGATCTCGCCCCGCGCCTCGAGGCGCCGCAAGGCGTGGGCCAGTTCCCGCCAGGGCGGCAGGAAGCGCGCCTCCCGCTGGAGGACCGACCGGAAGACCACGCCGTAGCGCTCGAGCAGCACCCGGGCCACCTGCTCGGCAGCGGCGCGCCGGAGCTTCGGGTCGTCCGCCGCCGTCGCCGCCTCGAAGGGCGGAATCACCAGGGACCAGCGCCCGGGCGGCGGCGCCGGCGGGCGGCGCCAGGGCTGCCGTGACGCCTCGCGCCGGTGCGCGACGGGCACCAGCAGCGTGCGCAGCCCCGCAAACCCGTCGCCGTTCACCTGCCCCGCCGCGATCAGCTCGCGCAGGCCCGCCTCCACCGCATTGGCCGGCAGGCCCGTCGCGCGCTGCAGGTCCCCGAAGAACATCGCGCCGTGCCGGGCCAGTGCCCCATGCACCGCCGTGGCCGGTGCCGACAGCGCGTCGGCCGTACCCGCCGGCAACAGCGCCTGCCACAGTTCCAGGTGGCCGCGCTCCAGCAGCAGTACCGGCGTCGAGCGGATCGGACCCTGCCGCTGCCGGCCCGCGTCGGTGCGGGGCCGCAGCCAGAGGAACTCGCCGCCCGAGAGGAGCTGGTCCAGGGCCGGGGCCCCGAAATCCCGCACCCGCGCCGGCAGCACGCTCGCCTCCCACGCCGCGGCCGGCACCGGGAAGCCGGCGAGCCGGTGCAGCGCCGCCCGCAGCGCCTCCGGTCCCGACGGCCGCTCGTCACCCAGCTGGTGCCAGCGCAGCAGGAAGCGCATGTAGGCGGCCGGGCTCACCGGCTCCACCGACCGGCGCAGGGTCTTCAGCGTGTAGCGGTGGATGCGGGCCAGCAGGCGCCGGTCACACCACTCCTCCACCGGTGCCGGGCTGCTGAAGCGGCCCCGCATCGCCTGGCCCTGCACCTCCAGCGCCAGCAATGCGATCTCCGCATCCGTCACGGGCACGCCCAGCGGCGCGGCCAGGGCGGCCGCGGTCACCGGGCCCAGGGTCTCCAGCCGGCTGCGGAGCAGCTCGCGCAGGGACTGCTCCCGGCTCTCCGCCTCGCTGCGCCGGCCGGCGTGGGCCGCGCTGATCGGCGGATCGGCCTGCAGGTCGGGGCGCACGAGCTGCAGCTGGGCCAGTCGTTCGGCGCTCACCCAGAGGGGCTGGCCGCCGGGCGCCGCCACGACCGTCGCCCGGCTCTCCGCGAGCAGCGGCGCGAGCAGTGCCGGCCAGGCGATCCGGTCGGCGGGCCGGATCTCCGGCACGGTGAGGAAACCGGCCAGGGTCAGCGCATCGTGCAGCTCATCGGGCGTCCGCGCCTCGGGCCAGGCCTCGAGGCAGACCTGGTGGATGGCCTCCGGGTCGAGCCGGCCGATGGTCGCGGCCTCCTCCGGATCGAGCAGGTTCCGGGTGCGGATCGCCAGGGTCCGGCGCTCCTCCGCCGGCGCGTCGTCCAGGAAGGCGTAGGGCCGGGCGCTGATGATCTCCTGGGCCAGGGGCGACGGCGTCGCCAGCTCCCGGGTCAGGATCTCCACCTGGCCGGCGGCGAGGTCCCGGAGCAGCGCCTCGAGGCCGTTCACGTCCATCAGCTCGTTCAGGCAGTCGTCCAGGGTCTGGTGGACGAGCGGGTGATCGGGCACCTGCCGGTCGCCGGCGATGTTCTCGGCGCAGGCCACCTGGTCGGGGAAGACCAGGGCCAGCAGATCGTCGGAATCGCTGCGCTGGAACTGGGGCGGCACCTTGCGGCCGTTGCGGTAGCGCCGGATCGCGAGCGCGGTGGTCGCCACCCAGCGCCAGCGCGTGGGGAACATGGGCGCCTGCAGCGTGGCCTGGGTGAGCACGTCGCGCACCTTCTCGGCGCGCAGATAGGCCCGGATCTCCTCCAGCGGAAAGCTGTGGGTCGGCCCGAGCGAGAGCACGATGCTGTCCTCGAGCGCCGCCGCCTGCAGCTCGAAGTTGAACTGGCGGCAGAAGCGCTTGCGGAGCGCCAGGCCCCAGGCCCGGTTGAGGCGCGAGCCGAAGGGCGAGTGGATCACCAGGTGCGTGTCCCCCACCTCGTCGAAGAAGCGCTCGAAGATCACCGTGCGGCGCGTGGGCAGCACGCCGAGCGCGGCCCGGGCGGAGGCGAGGTAGGCGGTGAGCTGTTCGCTGGCGGCGGGCGGCAGGCCCAGCGTGGCCTCGAGCCAGGCGCGGACGGCGGCCTCGCCATCGGCGAGCAGCAGGTCCACCTGCTCCCGCAGCCGGGAGACGGCGGCCGAGAGCTCGTCGGTGCGGCCGGGCGCCTCGCCGAACCAGAACGGGATGTTGGGCGGCTGCCCGTGGGCGTCCTCCACGTAGACCCGCCCGGTCTCCACCTTGCGGATCCGGTAGGAGGCGTTGCCCAGCTGGAAGATGTCGCCCGGGACGCTCTCGAAGGCGAAGTCCTCGTTGAGCGAGCCGATGGGCAGGCTCTCCGGCAACAGCACCACGTCGTAGTCGAACTGGTCGGGGATCGTGCCGCCGTTGGTGACGGCCGTGAGCCGCGCGCCGGGCCGGGCCCGCAGCCGCTGGTTCACGGCGTCGTAGTGGACGTGCGCGGCGCGCCGCCCGCGCGACGTGTTGTAGCCGTCGGCCAGCGTGTGCACGACGGAGTCAAAGGCGGCA
>CAZTGY010000256.1:0-4661 GCA_964613445.1 uncultured Chromatiaceae bacterium
CCCGCCTGCCGTCGAGGATCGCCTGGCTGGGAATGCGCAGCACGTTCTCGCGGTTCTCCAGGATCACCTCCACGTCGGCGCTGTAGCCGGGCAGCAGGTTGTACTTCTCGGGGTTCTCGATCTCGACCTCGACCTCGACCGTGCGCGCCTGCTTCTCGGTGTCGAGCACGTACGGCGCCACGCGGCGCACGAAACCCGGGAAACGCCGGTTGGGGAAGGCATCCAGCGAGATGGACGCCCTCTGCCCGGCACGCACCGCCGGCGCATCGACTTCGTCGATGGGTGCCGAAATGTACAGGCAACTGCCGTCCACCAGGTCCACCGTGGGCGGCGTCGGGATGCCCACGGGCGACGGCGTCACGAACTCGCCCACCTCGCCGTTGATCTCGGCCACGATGCCGTCGAAGGGTGCCCTGAGAATCGTGCGCTCGAGCCCGGCCCTGGCCACGTCGATGCGCGCCTGGCTGACCTTTTCCTGGTCGCGGGCCGCGTCGCAGACCGCGGCTTGCGCGTCCGCCTGGCCTACGGCGCGCTCCGTGTCACCCTCCGAGACGAGGTTCTCCTTGCGCAGCGCCTGTATGCGCGCGGCGTTCTTCGCCGCCACTGCGGAGTTGACGCAGGCCTCCCGCGTCCGGCTGCGGGCGGCCACGGCCTCCCGCTCGGCCTGGGACACCTGGGCACGCTGGTCCTGGTTCCAGAGCTCCAGCAGGATGTCGCCCTTCTGCACCCTGTTGCCCTCCTTGAAGGGCAGGCGCGCGATCTGGCCGCCCATGGGGGGCGCGAGCCGCGCCCGGTTGCAGGCGTCCACGGTGCCAGCGCGGGTGTTCGCGACCGTGGCCAGCACGTCACCCGCCCGCACCTCGGCGACGGTCACCGCCACGGGCTTGGGCCGTGACCAGAACCAGGCCGCCACGCCGATCAGGGCGAGGACGCCCAGGGCAACGAGAATGCGTACGCGGCGAGTGCTCACGAGACAGTTACTCCGCAGGGCCAGACGCCGGCGCAGTATAAGGTCCGGCGTGGTACTGTGTATCCATACAGTAGAGGACCCACCGAGGTTCGCCGGTGCCGAGACGCGTCCCCGACAACCTGCCGCCCGGGTCCGTCATCCGCGGTCGCGGTGTCGCCTCCCGGCCGGCCGGCCGCTTTGCCCGGGCAGGGACGGTTCCCGAAGCAGCGGACGACGACATACCGGGACCCGCGCCGGAAACCGAGCTGATCACCGAGACGATCCGCTCCATCATTTCCCGGAACCGGTCGCCGGACATTCCGTTCGAGCAGTCGGTGAACCCCTACCGCGGCTGCGAGCACGGTTGCGTGTACTGCTACGCCCGGCCTTCCCACGCCTACCTGGACCTGTCACCCGGCCTCGACTTCGAGCAGAAGATCTTCATCAAGCCGGAGGCGGCCACGGTGCTGCGCCGGGAGCTGTCGAAGCCCGGCTACCGGTGCAGCCCGATCACCCTGGGCTCCAACACCGATGCCTGGCAGCCCGTCGAGCGGGATCTCCGGATCACGCGGCAGATCCTGGAGGTGCTGGCCGAGTTCCGCCACCCGGTCAGCATCATCACCAAGTCAGCCCTGGTGGAACGGGACCTGGACCTGCTGCAGGACCTGGCGCGGGACAACCTGGTCGATGTGCTCGTGAGCGTAACCACGCTGGACGACGAGCTGAAGCGCCGCCTCGAGCCGCGCACCCCGGGTCCGCGACGCCGACTCGAGACGATCCGCAGGCTGAGCACCGCCGGCATTCCCTGCGGTGTCCTGGCGGCCCCGATGATCCCGGGCCTCAACGACCACGAACTGGAAAACATCCTCGCCGCTGCCGCAGATGCCGGAGCGCGCTACGCGGGCTACGTGGTGCTTCGCCTGCCCCACGAGGTGGAGCCGATCTTCCAGGAGTGGCTCGAGGCCCAGTACCCGCTGAAGGCGGGGAAGGTTCTGAGCCTGATCCGGCAGGTGCGGGGCGGCGCGCTGAATAACGCGCAGTTCGGCCGGCGCATGCGCGGCTCAGGGCCCATCGCGGCCCTGCTCGCCCAGCGGTTTGCTGCCGCTTGCCGGCGGCATGGGTTCACGAGGCAGTCTGAGGTGGCGCTGGACAGATCGCGCTTCCGGGTGCCGGAGGGACCGGGGACGCAGCTGGACTTGCTCGGCAGCGCCTAGCGTGGATGACGCATCTCAAGACCTCTGGGTCAAGGCCGCGCCACGATCCGGAACCGTAGCCTGATCTCGTCCCGCACGGACAGGAGCCCGCCCATCACGCTGAAGGGCGTGAGGCCCAGGTCGGCATGGGTGGCGGTGAACTGGCCGGTGACGCGGAGCTCATCCGCCCGCTGCTCGACGAAAACGGGCACCTGCAGCTCGTGGCTGTAGCCCTTAACCTCGATGGCCACCGTCACGGTGTAGTCGGGGGCCTGGCCGGCCACCTTGCGATCCGTCAGACGGATGTCGGAAAAGTTCGCGCCGTCGAGCAGTGCCTCGCTCAGCAGGTTCTTCCGTGTGCCCGCGATCGCATCCTGCTCCACCTCCCCGGGAAACTCCTCCCCCTCCTCCGCGCGCAAGTCCGCATCGTCCACGCTGAAGCTGGCGACCGGTATCACGAGCGAAAAGCGCGGCGGCTCGCCCGGCTTGCCAATCAGCACGTCCCCCGTGAGGGCCCGGCTGTTCAGCACGTGATTGTGTCCAAGCCGGGCCATGGGCCCGTCCCGGTACACCAGGGCGCGAATCTCCGACTCGGCGGCGACGACCCGGTAGCGGGTGTAGCCCGCCGGGACTGGTTGCGTGGCCTGAGGCTGCGCGGCCGCGCCTGACGGCGCCTCGCGCACCGCACGGCAGCCGGCCTGGGAGAGGACGAGCGCGACGATGAGGAAAAGTAGCCTGGCGCGCATCAGCGCCAGTATTACCCGAAGTAATCCTTCGGATCGAGGCCGAAGGCCCCGGGCTCCAGGCCGCGGAGGATCCAGCGAGCCTCGTCCTCGTCGCCACCAGCCGGCTTTGCCTTGAGGTCCATCAGCGCGTGCCGGCTGACGGGCGTCTTGTCCGGATTGAGCAGCAGCATCAGCTTGGGACGCAGCCGGCGCACCCGGTTCTGCTCGATCACCAGCGCCACTTCGCCGGTATTCAGCTCGACCAGCGATCCGGTGGGGAACATGCCGACCGCCTGCACGAACTGCTCAACCAGTTCCCGCTGGAATTGCGTTCCCGACAGGCTGTTCAGTTCCCGGACTGCGTCGTAGGCGGAGCGGGCAGGCGCGTAGGGGCGCTTGGTGGTCATGGCATCGAAGCAGTCGATGAGCCCGGCCACCCGGCCGAACACCGGAATGTCCGCGCCCGCCAGGCCCTTGGGATAGCCGGAGCCATCGTGACGTTCGTGGTGATGCTGGATCATGGCAATCACGTCGGCGTTCAGGCCGGGAGTCTTGTTCACGAGGTCGAGTCCGACCGCCACGTGCTTCTTTACTATGGCGCGCTCCACGTCTTCCAGGGGGCCTTCCTTCTGCAGCACCTCGCGGGGCAGCTTTGCGTTGCCGAGATCGAGCAGCATGCCGCCGAGCGCGAGCGTGTCGAGCCCGTTGCGGTCGAAGCCCAGGTGCCTGCCCAGGATGACCGCCCAGACGGCGCTCCCGATGGAGCGCTGCGGGCCTGCGGTCTCGCGCTTGCGCAGGCAGACCAGCCAGGCCATCGAATCCTGGTTGCGGAGGATGCTGTCGATGAGGGGCGCCACGACGGAACGCAACCGCGGGGAATCGAGGCCGCGCCCTTGCTGGAACTGCTCCAGCGTGTCATTGAGGACGGCAGCCGCCGTGTCATAGGCCAGGGCGGCCTTTGGCGCCTCGACCCGGGTGGACACCACGTTCCGGTACTGCCTGGTCTGGAACAGGCCGGCGAGCGTGCCCGTGCGATCGAGCCGGGTGATGGCGTCGAACAGGCGGCGCTGCAGGCTGGGACGGGCCGCATGCTCCAGCCGCGTGGCCGGCGTGTCCAGGGACTTCGAGTACTGGGCCTCCTTGCGCCGCGCCTCGAGCACGCGGTCGCTGGGAACCGAGCCCTGGGTCGCGTCCACGTAAACGTGCTTGCAGAAGTGCCGGAGCTGCTTCAGGTCCTTCTCGTCGCGGATCTCGAAGCCCTTGAAGAGGAATGGCGTCTCCAGCCACGGGCGATCGAGCTGCGCCACGTACATGCCGCACTCGAGGTTCGCGGTCTCGATCTTGAGTCGTTTGAGGAGCACGGACAGACCCTTGCGGCCGGCATCCGGCCGGCAGGCACCCTTGCGATAATATTCAGGCCGCTGCGGCGCGGTCGGGCAGCGGTCACACTTTTCGAGAGGCACCGGGTTTGGCATCTGGGTATTTGCGCCACAACGCAGAGCAAATACCCAGATACCAAACCCGGTGCCTCTCCTACCCGCAGGTGACGCCGGTGCCGCCGAGTCCGCAATAGCCGCCGGGATTCTTGGCCAGGTACTGCTGGTGGTAATCCTCCGCGTAATAGAAGTCGGGCACTTCCAGGATCTCGGTGGTGATCGGCCCGAAACCGGCGGCCTTGAGGCGCGCCTCGAAGGCCGACCTGGAGCGCAGGGCCGCATCGCGCTGCTGCTCGTCGAACCAGTAGATGCCCGACCGGTACTGGGTGCCCGTGTCGTTGCCCTGGCGCATGCCCTG
>CAZTGY010000257.1:0-4652 GCA_964613445.1 uncultured Chromatiaceae bacterium
CAGGGCTCGCTCGGAGACCCGCGGAATGGTCGGGCGCTTCACGGGGTTCATGCGGCCACCTCGTCAAACGCCCTACCGTCCATCGCGAGTACAGTCGTGCGGCTGACCGAGCCGTCATGCACGTGTACTAGGCCGAGTTTGATTAGCTGGCTTAGCGCCCGGCCCAAGTTGTTGCGAGCCGTTCGTAGTCCATCCTTGCTCCTGTCGTGCGGGACGTGCGCCAGGGCAGCCTCGATGACAGCGGACCGGGGGGCGGGCTCAATCTCCGGGACGGCGCCGTACACAGCAACCTGATTTGCGCCCCTAGGTCCGCCGGATACCTTCCGCAAGGGCAGGTCCGCCGGTTTGACCACGCAGCTGCCGTAGGTGTCGCCGTCGGCGTCCAGACCCAACGGGACGAACTCCAGGCCGAAACCGAATCGGACCCCGTCTTGACCGTCCTTCAACTTGCTCACGGTGGCGCAACGGTCGGCGCCGTGGCGAGTGACCTCTATCTCAACGTCCGCGGCTGCCTTCAGCCCGGACCAACCACGAGCGCCGCGGGAGGCATCCTTGCCACTGTGATGGATGAGGGCCACTAGGGCGCCCGTGGCCGCGTGCAGTCTCTTGCAGTTTGCGATGACTGCGCCCAGATCCTTGCCCGAATTCTCATCACAACCCGGTGTCGCTGCGCTGAGCGTGTCCACGACGATCATGTCGAATGACTTCCCCGTATCGCGCAGTCCCCGGATCAGGTCGCGCACGTCGGCGGCCTCGCGGATGTTCGGCGCCGCTGGCAGGATCGTGGGCATCGGCCCCGGGCCGTGATGCTTGGCGTATGCCTTAAGCCGCTGGCCGAACCCGGCCGTACCTTCCGCCGCGATCCATGCCACGTTGCCAGGCGAGACCCGGCGGCCGTTCCACGCCTGCCCGCGCTGGATGCTGGCCGCCATGTCGAACAGCCAGAATGATTTGCCGGAGCCTGATTCGCCGTAGACCACGGCTAGCTCCGCCTTAGGTAATACGCCCTTGACGATCCATGTCATCGGCGGGCGGGCCATTAGCTCCGCGGCAGAAGCAAACCTGAACTTGCAGGGGCGCTCGGACTCATCCGCGACCACGTCCAAGTGCGCCGCCGCGTCCCCGGACGGGTGCAGGCGCGCCTTTTGATCGGCCGTCGGCTCCCAGCCCCCGGCCTTGGCCAGCGCCCACAGCGAGCCCACGCCCCGCTGCCCGGTGCCCTGCTCGTACTTGCCCCCTACGTCGTCCGGCCCGCCGTACTTCGGCTGCTCCCGGGACCACTCGTCCGCCAGTTCCCGCAGGTCCAGGCCGTCCTGCTCGCTGCCCTTCAGCGCCCACAGGGTGTCGCACCAGTCGCCGTACGTTTCGGCCGTGATGTGCTCGAGCATCTGCCGGAAGTCGTCCTGCAGGAGCGCGTGCGGCTCCCGGGACGCCGGTGCTGGCCGGTCAACCTCCGCGGTCAACAGCGCCAGCAGCCAGCCCGGGCAGGCTGCGATCGGCGCGCGCCCGTCCTGCCAGCGGTACAGCTTCCCGCCGATGCGTGAGCCTGCCCCCACGACGTACCCGCGGGCGCCCTTGATATCCACCCCCGGGGCGAGCTTGCCGGTGCTGTTGGCGATCGTGACGCCCGCCGGTATCGCGTAGAACAGGTGGCGTCCGCCCGTGGGCGTCAGGGCGTTAAGCGTCGCGGTCGGCTTCGCCCCGTGCCGGGCGGCCAGCGCCTTGAAGGCCGCTACCCCGTCCACCCCGTGCTTGCGGTCCAGGTCCACGACCACGAGCCCGTCACCGGTCAGGATGCCGACATTGGAGTGTGGTTCCGGTTGCCACAGGTCGCGGACCCGCTGCGCATCGCCGGTTGCCTTGTCTGGCCACGCGGTCATGTCGCCGCGGGGCGCCTTGGCGTCAGGTTTGAGCGGGAACACGCGGAACCCGCGCGCCGCCAGGTCTAGGGCTGCCTGCAGGGTCGGCAGGTCGTGGACGGTCGCCGTGGCGGCGCTCACTGGGCCGCCCCGGGCTGGCCGGCCTCCACGAATACGGGCGGGTGCAAGCGGACCACGTCCCCCACGCAACACTTGAGCATGTCCAGGGTGTGCCGCACGTCACTGCGCTCGAGGGCTATCTCGACAACGTGCTGCTCGCCACGCGCGAACGCTTCTGCCCTGAAACCAAACCGCGCCAGACGACGCACAGCGACCGCGGCGCGATCGACGGCGGGAAAGTGCATCTCGAGGTGGCCCGGCACTGCCGGTGCCGCCAGCGTGTCGCTGGCGCGTTCCGCTGTGGCGTGCTGCGCCTGAGCGGCCAGCCGGGCCAGGTGTGCCTCGATGCTAGATGCCAACCAACCGATACGCGGGCGCTTGCCGGCGGTCAGCTTTAATGGCTGCGGGAACTTGCCCGCGCGGATGTGCTGCTCGAGGGTGGATTGCGCCAGGCCGACGCGCCGGGCCACCTCCTTGATGTTCAGAACGCGATCGCCGGCCGGGATTTGAATCAGCATCGTCTAGTCCTCATGGTTTGCAGCGGGGTGGCATGGGTAATTTCTGCGGGCACGAAAAACGGCCGCGAAGCGGCCTGCAGTCGGGTGAGTTGGTTAGCGTCGTGTCGAAAATCGCGCCCACGACGAACGCCCGCATGGAGCGGGTCAGTCGGCAGTGGTGTGATTGGTTCCAGCACGGGCGCGGTCCATCAAGGTTTGATGAACCAGCGGACTCGCAACGGCGACGCTGCGAACGTGTCTGGGATCCCGGGGCGTCCGGTCGTCCTCGCGATTCCGGCTCGCTGTCGGCCCTGCCGGCTTAGTGCCGGCACCCTGCCCGGGGCTACCGGGTCGAGGGGGTCGTCGGGGCGATCATGCCCATTGTGCCGCGTCGGCTCAAGCGGCGAGGGGGTCCGGGTGTTTCAGCGTCACCGGGGACTGGGTGTCTGAAATAGCAAAGGGCTATACCTGAAGTATGTGGAAAATAGGGCACATGTTAAATTTTCTGGGAATTTTTTTTTTCGGAGAGGCGGGGGTGCGGTATTACCGCGTCACCGGGGACTGGGTGTCTGAAGTAGCAAAGGGATATACCTGAAGTATGTGGAAAAAGGCGGCAGTATCAAGAATGTCTGGGAATCTTTTTTTTCGGAGGGGCGCGGCCGATGGGGTGGTGGTGCGGTACGCGGCTAGGCGGCCAAGCGCGAGATAATGCCGGCATGATCCGCCTCGATACCTACCGCGGCCTACTCGAGTACCGCCACACCCTCGCCTGCTGGTGCCGCTCCTGTCAGCGGTGGGCGAATGTGGACATTGCCAGGTTGGTGGCCGATGGCCGGGGTGACGAATCATTTATTGGTCGCAGGGTCGTGTGTCGGGTGTGCGGCGGCGAGGGCCAGGCGCAATTACGCCCGCCGACTATCGGGGGCGGTTACAACGGTCACGGTGGGAACGGTTGAGGGTTAGGGCCCGCAGGGGGCGCGGGATTAGTTATTACTGGCCGCGATCAACAAATATCTCGGGGCTCATGCATTCACGCATTCACCCCTATAGGGTGGTGAATGCACTTGAATGCACTTGAATGGGCCGTGTTGTACTCATTTGAATGCACTTGAATACACGTGAATGCGAATGCAACTGCTAGGTTGCCCCTTCATCCGTGCCGCTGCCGCCGCATAAAACGCCTATCACTCATGCAATTTCCGGGTGCGACTTTTCGGACGGCCCCCGGCCGTCTGACCGCCCGCCCGCTCAGTCCCACCGGAAATCGCGCAGCGGCTCCTCCGCCAGGGCGGTATAGCGGACGGTGTGCTGGATCGCCTTGTGGCCCAGGTGCGCCTGTATGTGGCGCGTCGGCACTTTCTTGTTGGCCAGCGCGTATCCGCAGGAGTGCCGGAGCATGTGCGGCGTGACTGGAAACCCGATCTTTGCGCCCTCCCCGGCTCGAGTGACGATCTTGGCCACCGCGCTACGGGTCAGCGGCCCGCCGCGCTCCGTGGTGAATATGTAGCGGCTATCTGGATAACGCTTCTGGAGCGCGCGCAGTGCCCGTAACTCGTCCCCCTGCAGGGTGTGAATCCCGGGCGTCCCGCTCTTAAGCCGCGTCACGTGCAACCGGCTGCCCGGGTAATCAACAGCATCCCACCGGAGCGCGACTAGCTCAGAGACCCGCAGCCCGTGCCGGTAGGCCAGGGTCAACATCGCCTTGTCCCGGTCCGGGTAGCGCCCGACCTTGCCGGCCGCTGCGATCAGCGCCTTAACCTCTGCTGGCGTGAGGTGGGACCGGGTGCGGCCAAGCGCCAGGTCAGTCGGCCGCCCGGCGCTCGGGCTGACTTTCCGCAATACGTTAGCCGGAGACCGGCGCGCGGTGCGCTTGAACGGCAGTACCTTAGCCATGCTCGCTACTCCTACATTCCGCATAATGTACCAAATGCGGAGAGTAGAACCGGAGCAACGGGCCGTCAACAGTGGGTGGCCAGGCGGCTAGCCGTCCTCGAGGTTCCCGGCGGCGGGCCGGTGCGATCGCTGAGCGGTGACGCGTGAGCGCCTAATAGGGAAAATCGCGGGCCGGTTTTACGCCCGCCGCAGGCACCCCTCCCCGAAATGGGTTCGGGCCGTTCTATCCCCCCTGCCTCACGGAATTTTCCAGAATTTTTTCGGCTATTTTTGCAGTGCCTAA
>CAZTGY010000258.1:0-2331 GCA_964613445.1 uncultured Chromatiaceae bacterium
GATCAGCTCGCCGGACAGGCTGCGGAGGTGGGTCGTCTTGAGCCCGACGCGCTCAACGGTGCCCATGACCTCGCCGATGACGATGAAGTCGCCGATCACCACCGGCTTGTCGAGGGCGATGGCAAGCGAGGCGAACACGTCGCCGAGGATGTTCTGGAGCGCGAGAGCCACCGCGATGCCGCCGATACCGAGGCTGGCCACCAGGGCCGTGACGTCGAGGCCGAGGTTGTCGAGCAGCATCAGCAGTACGAGGGACCAGACCAGGACGCGGGCGATGAAGCCGAGGATGACTGCGGTGGTGGCTGCGGTGGCGTCGACGCTCCGGCGGGCGCCGACGTAGCCTTCCAGCCAGCCGCGAATTCCCGCATTGACCCAGAGGCCGGCCTGAACGACCACCGCGAGGGCGAGCACGCGCCCCAGGAGCAGCGTGCCGCGCCCGGGCAGGTCCAGCACCTGGGCCCCCGCAAGCAGGACCAGGACGATGATGAACCAGGGCTGGGTGGCGTTCAGAATGTCGGCAACGGCGTCGTCGAGTCGTCCCTCGGAGCGGGCCGCCCAGGCCGTCATCCGCGACCTTGCCAGCCGGTTTGCCGCGATCAGCACAATGGCGAGGACGGCCGACAGCGTGGCCGCGATCAGCCACCGGATCACGCTGTTGCCCAGGATCTCGATCGCAAGCAGGTCGCTCACGTCCGCCACTCAAGGCAGTCGGCCCATTCGCGCAGGAGCCCGACAAGCTCGTCCGGCGGCCGGATCCAGAGGTCCGCCCCGGTGTTCCGGTGGACTGGCCGGACCAGCACGCTGAGCCCGCGGCCCTTCAGGGCCGCGAACGCATCCTCGTCCGTGAAGTCATCACCGAGGTAGGCCACCGGCACATGGCCCTCCGTCTCGCGCAGCACGGCGCGGACCACCTCCCCCTTGCCCGGCCCCGGAGCCCGCAGCTCGATACCGCCGTCGAAGGCGTGCATGTCCAGCGCCCCCACCAGGCCCTCCCGGTGAAAGCCCTCGGTGACCAGCCGGCGGATGCCGCTGGCCCGGCCGGGATCAGCGCCGCGCCAGTGGAACGCGATGGCCCCGGGCTTGGCTTCGGTGCGGCCACCGGCCGCCTCGACCTGGGGCGACCAGCCGTCTGCAACCGTGAGGGCCCGGAGCGCGGCCGCATCGATGCCTGCGACTTCATACCGCCCATCAGGCAGCAGGCGTTCGCGGCCGTGGGAGCCCCAGATTTCCGGTTGCTGCCGCGTGCCGAGCACCGGTGGCGCATCCTTCAGGAATCGCCCGGTAACCACCATGATGCGGGCGCGCCCGGATTCCATCAGTGCATCCAGGCACCCGGCAACGCCCGCGTAGGGCTCCACGGCGAGGACATCGTCCGCGAAGGGCGCGAGCGTGCCGTCATAGTCGAGCATGAGCACGCCCTGACCCGCGGCCGACAGCGCGCGGTTGAATTCACCGAGATGATCACGCTCCGGATAGCCGCTCATCGCCGTCCCCGGGGCACGTCAGACGAGGTCGATGCGATCGGCGGCGCCACGCACCAGGCCCAGCATCAGCGTGAGATACTCGCGCAGCTGCCGCGTGATGAGGAAGTTCTGCAGGACGTGCTCCCGACCATCCCTGCCCATCGCAGCGCCGGCCTGACGGTCGTGCAGCAGGTAGCGCAGGCGTAGCGCGGCGCCCTCGGGCGAGCTGACGAGAAAGCCGGTGTGATGATCGATGACCTGGAGGCGGATGCCGCCGGTGTCGCCGCCGATCACGGGCTTCGACTTCCACAGGGCCTCCGTGACGGTCAGGCCGAAGCCCTCCTTCAGGGACTTCTGCATCACGACGTCTGCTGCCCGCTGCAGGGCGTTGATGACCCGGTTGGCATCCGGCGGGAGCAGCAGGACATGGATATCCGGGTCGCCGCCGGCAGCGGCCTCGACTTCCCGCAGGACGGCCTCACCCTCGGGGTCGTCCGCCGCGCCGCCGCCGGCCAGGACCAGCTGCAGGCCGGGAACGAAGGTCCTCGCCAGCCGGAATGCCATGACCACGCCAACCGGATCCTTGAAGCGGTCGAAGCGGGACACCTGGACGACAAGCGGTCGCGACCGGTCGATCCCGAACCCGGCGCAGCAGGCGTCGATCTCTGCCTCCGGAAGCTCCTCGTTCTTGGCCGACAGCGGATCGATGCTCGGCGGGATCAGGTAGGAGGGGTGCGGCAGCATCTGGGCGAAATCCGCCAGGGAGAACACGCTCGCGTCGTAGGTCTTGACCATCGACTTCAGGTAGTTCCAGACGGGACGATGCGGACGGCTGGCATCGATATGGCACCGCCATATCCACTTGCCG
>CAZTGY010000258.1:2341-4639 GCA_964613445.1 uncultured Chromatiaceae bacterium
GACATGGCGCAGGAGCGCGGCCGGCTGCGGGTCGTGGATGAAGACGACGTCCGCCTCGGCCAGCAGCGGGCGCAGGCGCTCGGCATTCTCTTCGTTCACCCGCTCGTACTCCGCGAGCAGGCGGGTGGGGACGGACGTCTGCTGACCCTGCAGGGCGTTATGGAAGAGCTTCGTGCACTCATAGAAGCCGGCCGAGCCCTCGATCACCTCCCAACGGGCATCGAGCCCGAGTTCCATAGTGAGGGGCACCAGCTTCTCCAGGATCTCGGCAACGCCGCCGCCGAGCCGGGTGGAATTGACGTGGACCACGCGCATGCCGCGCATCGGCGCGGCGAGCAGCCGCAGCTGGCGGGTCACATCCGCGCCTGCGACGGCGGCGTAGCGCGCCAGCATCCCGCTCACCGGGGTGGCGCCCTGAAGTGGCGGGAGAAGATCCCCGAGAGCTCGGCACGCAACTCGGCGAGGTTCGCGAAGTACGGATCCACCGCGCCGAGCCGCGCGCACAGCGGCTCGTGGGCGGCTCCGAACCGGGCGAGCCAGGCCCGGAAATCATCCACCCTGAGGGGCTCACGGCGCCGCGCGTCGATCGCGTGATAGTAGATGCTGCCAAGGGACATCGCGGGAATGGCGTCGACCAGCGACTCGGGGTTCCCCAGCCGGAGTCCCGTGTCGAACACCACGGTCTGGCAGCGACGGAAGTGGAATTGCCGGTCACGGCGCGCGAGCACCACCTCGGTCTCGTCCAGTCGCTGCTCTACCACTTCGACCACCTCGGCCCGCAGCGACTCGAGGTCCGCAAAGTCCGCCGGGTCGATCACGGCCAGCTGCTCGGACAGCTTCTCGTCGTGCAGGCTGTAGCGGGCCCACGTCGCAAAGTCGTTGTGAAACTCGGTGTCGTCGAAACGCGGTCGCAGCAGGCGGCCCCAGAAGTGGAAGTACACAGACTCCTGCGGTGCCTGCTGGAGCGCGTCACGGAACTCGCGAAGCGACTGGGCCCGCAAGCCGGTGGCTATTGCAACCAGCGCACAGTCTCGAACTGCAAATGGAGTGACAGGCATCAGCCGCGGGGGAAGGCTTCCAGAAGGACAATGAGGACAGGGTATGCGGACCCCGGTCGCCGTCATAGTCCATCCGGACGACAGCAGCTGTAGATAGAATGCCAGCATGGCAACGCGCCCGAACTACAACCACCTGTACCACTTCTGGGTCATCGCGCAGGAGGGAAGCCTGCTGGGCGCCAGCCGGCGACTCGGCGTGCGCCACTCCACGCTGAGCGCCCAGATGCGCACGCTGGAGGAAACACTCGGCATGCGCCTCCTGATCCGTCGTCCGCGCGGCATGCGACTGACGCCGCAGGCGGAGGTGGTGCGCAATTATTGCGACGAGATCTTCAGGCTGGGCACCGAACTGCTCGACGCAGCAACCGCGCAACGGGTAAGTCGCCTGCGGGTCGGCATGTTGGCTTCCGTGCCACGCTCACTCCTCTACGAAGCGCTGCGCCCCGCTCTCGAGCGCGAGGCTTCGACCCGTGTCGAGTTGAGTGTCGCCGGGCTGGAGGCCTCGTGCCGGGCGCTGGTTACGGGCCACCTGCACGTCGTCGTCGCCGACCGCCTTCCGGCAGGCGCGGCAGCCGGTCCCGTTCACTCGCACCTTGTCGGTGAGACGCGCATCGGCCTCTTTGCGGCGGGTCGGGTTGCCCAGCGATACCGCTGCAACTTCCCGGAAAGCCTCGACGGGGCGCCGATGCTGCTCCCGACTGCGGGCAGTCCGCTGCGGGAGGGCCTCGCGACTTGGTTCGCCAGGGAGGGGATCCGGCCGCGGATCGTCGGGGAGTTCGAGGACGTGCCGATGATGAAGGGCTTCGCCTCCCGCGGCCACGGGATCGTTCCCATCCGGATGGTGCTCGCCCGGGAAGCGAGGGAACGGTACGCGCTGGTTCCGGTAGGCGTGGTGCCCGGCCTGGTCGATCGGCTTTACGCCCTGACCCTCGGGAGGCGGGTCCGGCATCCCGGGATCCAGCGCCTAATCGACCAGTGCCGCGGCAAGCTCGGATCCCGGAAAAAGGAAAAGGTACCGGACACTTAGTTATTTAGTTGTTGCATTCGCAACAACTAAATAACTAAGTGTCCGGTACCTTTTCAGCGCTTGATCGAGAGGTAGCGGGAGGGGTTCACGGCCCGCTGGTTCGGCTCGAAGCCCTTCACGTAGGGCTTCACCAGGTACCGGCGGCCGTAGTAGAAGACCGGGATCACCGGCTCGTCCCTGAACAGCATCGCCTCCGCGTCCGCCAGCAGCTTC
>CAZTGY010000259.1:0-4623 GCA_964613445.1 uncultured Chromatiaceae bacterium
TGCGGTTTAACAGCCTCGTCCTGGTTGCCGCCGTCGGCATTGGCCTGGTGGTGGCCTTTCTCCTCGGCCATCGTGATCCTGCATTCTTTTCGGCCACTTCATTACGCGAGGCGACCGGGCTTCCCGTCTATGGCTCGGTTGGTGTCTATGGCGCACCCACCAACAATCTGGCGATCTGGCGCTTTCCGGCCGCCTGCATCTTTCTCCTGGCTTCCTTCGCCGTCATCCTGGTCATCGGCGGGACGAGCGTTTCATGAGCTTCATTGAACGGGCGATCCAGGGTGCGAGGAGTTCGCCGCCTGGGACCACTGCTGTCGCCGAGAAAGGCTCCGCCACACGAACAGGCCCGGTGCGCCGGGCCCCGCCGGTGCAGGGCGAACCGATCAGCTTCGCGAAGCTGGCAGCGCGCAATGCACTCGTGCTCGAGTCCAGGGACCGGGGCATCTACGAGCAGTTCAGGCGCCTCAAGCGGCCCCTCTTGCAGTGCGCTTTCGGCCCCCTCGCCGATAGCGGCACTCAGGTAGTCATGATCACCAGTCCGTTGCAGGGAGCCGGCAAGACATTCGTGGCCAGCAACCTGGCGTATGTGCTCGCGCTGGAGAAGGATCGGTCCGTCCTGCTCGTCGACTCGGACAGTGCCAACCCCACTCTTTCCCGCAATCTGGGCCTGCTGGATCGGCCTGGCCTGTTCGATGTCATCAACGAGTCCGGACCCACGCTCGAGCAGGCAATCTGCCGGACCGAGCTACCCGGACTCTATGTGCTGCCGGCTGGCCAGACGGCCGCCGACTCGCTGGAACGCCTGAATAGCGACAGATGCAGGGATGCCCTCACGGAAATGCTGACCAGGAACCCCGGAGGGATAGTGATCCTGGACGCCCCGCCATTGCTGATGACCAATGAGGCGCTTTCCGTCGCGGCACTGGCCGGCCAGTACCTCCTGGTAGTGGAAGCCGGAGCGACGCCCAATAGCACCATCCAGAGGTCACTCGAACTGCTCGATCATCAGAAGCCCATCGGCCTGGTCCTGAACCGGACTCAGGGACAGGGAGAAGTGGGGTACTACTACCAGTATCCCGCCGCCCCCGGCACCGGGACGACCCCTTAGGCAAAGTGGTCGACCAGCTGCAGGACCTCCCTGGTCTTGTTTCTGAGCAGGTCGGGGTTGGCGCGACTCTCCACGTTCAGGCGAATCAGCGCTTCGGTATTCGACAGGCGCAGATTGAAGCGCCATTCGGCAAACTCGAAGCTCACCCCGTCCGTTTCATCCATCGCCAGGGCTTGCGGCGCATACACGTCCCGGACCCGCCGGAGCACAGCCGCGGGGTCAGCGACTTCACGATTTATCTCGCCGCTGCAGGGAAAGGCGGCAATGCGCTCGGACACCAGTGATGACAGGGACTTCCCCGTCGCTGACAGGATTCCAGCCACGAGCAGCCAGGGGATCATCCCGCTGTCGCAATAGGCGAAGTCCCGGAAATAGTGGTGGGCGCTCATCTCGCCGCCGTAGACGGCATCCTCGGCGCGCATGCGCTCCTTGATGAACGCATGCCCGGTCTTGCTCTGGACGGGCGTCCCGCCGTGCTGGCGCACCACGTCGATCGTGTTCCAGGTAAGGCGCGGGTCATGGACTATGCGGGACCCCGGCTTCAGCCCGAGGACCGCCTGCGCGAGCAGGCCCACGATGTAGTAGCCCTCAATAAACTCGCCCCTCTCGTCGAACAGGAAGCACCTGTCGAAGTCACCATCCCAGGCCACACCGAAGTCGGCCTTTCGCGCGCGCACGGCGTCGCCTGTGACCTGGCGGTTTTCCGGCAACAGCGGGTTGGGCACGCCATTGGGGAAGGTACCGTCCGGCTCGTGCTGGAGCTTGACGAAACTGAACGGCAGCCGGGATTCCAGGCCGTCGATGACGTGGCCTGCCCCACCGTTGCCCGCGTTGACGACGATCGTCAGCGGCCGGAGGGCGCCGACGCTGACATAGCCGAGCAGGTGGTCCAGGTAGGCGGCGAACGGCGCCGCCGTGGAGCTTCGGCCGGTCGGTGCGACGGCGGGAAGCACGCCAGACTCGGCCAGCGCCCGGATCTCGTTCAGGCCGGTGTCGCCACTGATCGGCCGGGAGCCCTCCCGGACCAGCTTCATGCCGTTCCAGTCGGCCGGGTTGTGACTGGCGGTGACCATGATTCCGCCGTCTGCCTCGAGGTGTGACGTGGCGAAATAGACTTCCTCGGTGCCGCACAAGTCGATACGGAGCACGTCGGCACCACCCGCGTTGAGTCCGCGGGTCAGGGCGCCGGCCAGCGCAGGACTGGAGAGCCTCATGTCCTCGCCGACGACCACCGTGCGCCGGCGATCCGCGCCGGAGGGCGATGACCGGGCCAGAAACGTGGCATAGGCCAGGCCGATCCGGGCGGCAATGTCCTCATTGAGATCGTCGGGCACCCGGCCCCGGATGTCGTAGGCCTTGAAGCAGCGAAGCGGCGGCACGCCCCTAGTCCGTCCGGCCCTGGCGGCCATAGCGGTCCTCGAAGCGCACGATGTCGTCCTCCCCGAGGTAGTCCCCAACCTGGATCTCGATGATGCGCAGCGGGTCGGTGCCGGGATTCTCGATGCGGTGCCTGGCCCCGCGGGGAATGAAGGTGTGCCCGCCAAAAGCCAGTTCGAAGACTTCATCATCGCGGGTGATGCGGGCGGTGCCGCCCACCACGACCCAGTGCTCGGCGCGGTGGTGGTGCATCTGCAGGGACAGCGCAGCGCCAGGCATTACCGTGAGGCGTTTGACCTGGAAACCGGGTGCATCGTCGAGGCTGTCGTAGCTGCCCCAGGGCCGGAATACCTCCCGGCCAAGGCGGATCTCGGGCCGACCTTGGCGCTCGAGCTCCTCAACTATCTTCTTCACGTCCTGGGCGCGGGCCCTGGGCACTACCAGCACGGCATCCGGGGTTTCCACCACGATGCAGCCGTCGAGGCCGGCCACGGCGACCAGCCGGCTCTCGGCCCGGACGTAGGAATCGGTGCAGTCCACGGCGACCACGTCGCCCGTCAGGGCGTTTCCCTGGGCGTCCCGGGCATTGACATCGAGGAGCGAGGCCCAGGACCCGACGTCACTCCAGCCGGCCGCCAGGGGCACAACAGCCGCGTGGCTGGTCTTCTCCATTACCGCGTAGTCGATGGACTCCTTACGGCACCTGCCGAAGCTGTCCTTCTCGAGCGTCAGGAAACCTCCCTCCCCCTTTCCCGCGCTCTGGACGGCCCCTTGGGCCCCACCCTGGGCCGCAGAGAGCGCCTGGGCGGCAGCGGCAGCGATATCGGGCGCGTGGACCCCGAGCTCCCGGAGGTAAGTGTCCGCGGAAAACAGGAACATGCCGCTGTTCCAGAGATAGGCGCCCGAATTGACATAACGCTGGGCAGTCTCGTAGTCGGGCTTTTCCACGAACTCACGGACGGCCTGCACGCTGGCGACCGCCTGCGGATCCGGCCGGGGATCCGTGCGGATATAGCCGTAGCCGGTCTCGGGGTGCGCGGGCACCACGCCGAAGGTCACCAGCTGCCCCGCTTCGGCCGCCGGGCGTGCCATCGCCACGGCGTCGGCGAATGAACCCGGATCGCGTATGACATGGTCGGCCGGCAGAACGAGAAGCAGCACGTCGCTGCCCGCCTGCCGGCGCGCGACAAGTGCAGCGATGGCAGCAGCGGGGGCCGTATTGCGTCCCTCGGGCTCGAGGATGAGTACCGGGTCAGCGCCCATCTCCCGAAACTGACCGGCCACCAGGAAGCGGTGGGCCTCGTTGCAGACGATGAGCGGCGACCGGGCGGCACCGGGCAGCAGCGACAGCCGCGCAACCGTGTCCTGCAGAAGCGAGCGGGAACCCGTCAGGGCGAGAAGCTGCTTGGGGTACAGGGCCCGGGAGAGCGGCCACAGGCGGGTCCCGGAGCCGCCACAGAGAATGACCGGGATGAGGTTCATTGGTGTTGGATCGCGCCTGAAGGCGCTCCTACACGGGTAGCGGCTTGCCGCGGCCGATCGCGTAGTGGGTGAAGCCCTGCCTGGCGAGCAGCTTCGGATCGTACAGATTGCGGCCGTCGAATATCACGGGGGTGGTCAGCCGCGCACGGATCTCCTCGAAGTCCGGGCTGCGGAACTCCTGCCATTCGGTGACGATCACGAGGGCATCGGCGCCCTCCAGCGCCTGCGACGCGGATTCGCAGAGCTTCAGGTCCGGCCGGCCACCATAGATGCGGGCCGTCTCGCCCATGGACTGAGGGTCATAGGCCCGGACTTTCGCGCCGGCCTCCCAGAGCGCCTCCATCAGCACGCGGCTCGGCGCCTCCCGCATGTCGTCGGTGTTGGGCTTGAAGGCCAGACCCCACACGGCCAGCGTCCGGCCCTCCAGCCTGCCGCCGAAGTGGGTCGAGATCTTGTGGAAGAGCAGGTGCTTCTGCCGGTTGTTCACGCTGTCAACGGCGCGCACCAGCTCGGCGTCGTAGCCGATTTCCTCCGCGGAGCGGATCAGCGCGTGGACGTCCTTGGGAAAGCAGGAGCCCCCGTAGCCGCACCCGGGGTAGATGAAGGAATAGCCGATGCGGGGATCCGACCCGATCCCGACCCGCACCTGCTCGATG
>CAZTGY010000260.1:0-284 GCA_964613445.1 uncultured Chromatiaceae bacterium
CCAGGTCATGTCCCGATCGAAGGTGCGCTGCTTCAGTCCGGTGCCGTCGGCCTTAATGGTGAACACCGTCATCGGCGTCGGCGTGACCTTGCCGAGCTCGCTCGCCCGCCAGGCCTGGAAGATGATCGTCTCATTGTCCGGCAGGTAGAACGGCGCGCCCGGTTCCCAGTCGCCCGTGAACGTGACCTGTTGTTCATCCGTCCCGTCCGCGCGCATCCGCCAGATGTCGGCATTCCCGTCGATCACCCGCGTCCACACGATCCACTCGCCGTTCGGCGACACCG
>CAZTGY010000260.1:294-4592 GCA_964613445.1 uncultured Chromatiaceae bacterium
CCTTGCCATACAGGTCGGAGGTGTAGAGCTCCGCGCCCGGCGGGTAGTCCTTCGGATCGGACCAGTTGCCGAGGGGCATGTCCATGTTGTCCCGGGTAGACGTCCAGATCACGCGCTTGCCGTCGGGGAAGAAGAAGGAGCAGGCATCCTGGCCGTGGTCGTTGATGCGCCGGATCGTCTTGCCGTCCTCGGTGAAGATGTAGGTCAGCGCGCTACCGATGCGCTTGTCGCCCGACTGCTGGGCATCGGGATCCCGCACCTGCGCGATCAGGTGGTAGCCGTCGGGGGAGTAATAGGCCTCGGCCGCGGGCGGGATGTTCGGGATGATGCGCACCGGCAGCTCCCTGGTGCGGTCGGCCGGCGAGGCGACGGGGCTGGCGCCCGATACCGCATCCACCTGGCCCGTGGCGGTCGCCATGGCCAGCAGTGCGGCACCAGTGCCAGTGACGATAGCGAGGCGCATATGGCGTTATACGCTAGCGGCAACACCCCCTCAGAGCAAGACATCAACCGGGTGGGCAGACGGTGCCGTGGATGGTTTCCCCGGTGTCCCTGGGCTAAGTTAGCCACCGGCCATCCGCTGGTGCCGGATGGCCGGCCCAACCGATGCGCCGGAGGTGCGCCGCAATGCTTCTGATCGAAGGTTTTCTCGCCCGGGACAGGCTCGACGAGCTGAACCGGATCCTGCACAAGGTGCCGTTCATCGACGGCAAGGCCACCGGCGGCGCCCACGGCTCCCAGATCAAGAATAACCGGCAGGCAGACGTTCGGCAGCCCGGTTACGCCCAGGCAAACAACCTGATCCTGCAGGCGATCATGGCCTGCGAGGTTCTGCAGTCCTATGCACTTCCCCACGTCATGACACCCGTCACCTTCGGCCGGTATGGACCGGGAATGCGCTATGCCGACCACGTGGACGCCGCTATCCAGCTGGTGCCGAACCGGTTCCTGCGCACCGACATCTCCTTCACGATATTCCTGGAGCCGCCCGGTTCCTACGAGGGTGGCGAACTCGTGGTCAACGTCATGGGCGCCGAGCGGGCCGTCAAGGGCAATGCAGGGGACATGTTCGTCTATCACACCGGGATCACGCACCGGGTCAACGAGGTCACCAGCGGCTGGCGCAACGTGGCGATCGGCTGGATCCAGAGCCTGGTGGCTGGCCACGAGCACCGGGAGATCCTCTACAGCCTGCTCCAGGCCCGCACCCAGACGCTCAATGCCGCTGGCCGCGGCGAGACCTTCGACCAGATAAACTTCGCCTACGTGAACCTGCAGCGGCTGTGGTCTGCCACATGACCGAACAGGAAAAGCTCTACTGGGGGTTCATCCGCCAGCAGGACAACCCGGGCAAGGATCTGGAGCTCAATCCGGGCTTCATCGAGATGCCGCGGGAGGAAATGTTCCTGGCCTCCTGCGCGAACATCCTCCGAACCGTCTACGGCTACGTCGAGTCGGTACGGCTCGGCCATGCCGTGGACCGGAAGGGTGCGGAGCTGCCCCTCTACACCTATTCGGCCATCGAGTACCTGGACCAGTTCGATTTCAGCACGAAGCGGGTGTTCGAGTTCGGCGCCGGCGCGTCCACGCTCTACTGGATGCGCCGGGCCCGGGAGGTCGTCAGCGTCGACAACAACAGGGCGTGGTGCGACAAGCTGGCGTCGCAGGTTGCCGGCAACGCAAGGGTGCTGTTCGCGGAGGGCACCGCCCTGCCGGCAGCGATCCGGTCGTTCGAGGGGCCTTTTGACGTGATCGTGGTGGACAGCGGGGGGTACCGGTACGACTGCGCCCGAGAGGCGCTCGGGAAGCTCGCGCCTGGCGGCCTGGTGATCCTCGACAATTCAGACTGGCACCCGGCCACAGCGGCCCTGCTCAAGCAGGGCGGGCTGCTCCAGGTGGACATGACGGGCTTCAAGCCCTGCTACTCCCACACCTCGAGCACGTCGCTCTTCTTCCACCGGGCATTCGACTTTCCCACCGTGGCACAGCGCCAGCCGGTGTTCGGCCTGGGCGCCAAGCACCTGCATTCCGTCGAGTGGGACCAACCGGCCTGACTCAGTTCGGCAGGTATGGGTCCGCAATCCCCAGCCCCGCCAGCACCCGCGTCTCCAGGGCCTCCATCCGGGCGGCATCGGCCTCTGCGTCGTGGGTATAGCCCAGAAGATGCAGGGTACCGTGCACCACCAGGTGGGCGAGGTGGCTCACGGGCGGCTTGCCCTGCTCCGCCGCCTCCCGCCGGACCACGGGCAGGCAGATCACCAGGTCGCCGTACTCCCGGGGCAGGCCCGGAAGGCGGTTGGGAGGGCCCGGAAAGGCCAGGACGTTGGTGGGGCCGGACTTGTGGCGCCAGGTCGAGTTCAGCTCCGCACCCTCCTTGAGGCCGACCAGCCGGAGACTGAGCGCGCCGCTGGCCTGAGCAGCCGCGCCTTTCAGGGCGGCCTGGATCCACCGCTCGAAGTCGGCGCCGGCGGGCAGTTCGGCAGCCTCGTCGGCGACCTGTACGTCGACCTCGATCAGGAGCGGTCCCGCCGTGTAGGAGCGCCTTCAGGCGCGATCGGATGTGTCGCGCCTGAAGGCGCTCCTACAGGCGCTGCCTCGAAGCGCTGGTAGGCCTCGACGATGCGCTGGACCAGTACGTGGCGCACCACGTCGCCCGCCGTGAAGTGGGTAAAACTGACACCCTCGACGCCGCCCAGGACCTGGGTGGCGTGCTTCAGCCCGGACGTCTGGTGCTTCGGCAGGTCGATCTGCGTGATGTCGCCGGTCACCACGGCCCGGGAGCCGAAACCGAGGCGGGTCAGGAACATCTTCATCTGCTCGATGGTGGTGTTCTGGGCCTCGTCCAGGATCACGAAGCTCTCGTTCAGCGAGCGGCCCCGCATGAAGGCGAGCGGCGCCACCTCGATGATGCTCCGCTCGATCAGGCGCGCCACCCGGTCGAAGCCGAGCATCTCGTACAGGGCGTCGTACATGGGCCGCAGGTAGGGATCCACCTTCTGGGACATGTCCCCGGGCAGGAAGCCCAGGCGCTCGCCTGCCTCGACGGCAGGCCGCACGAGCACGATCCGGCGCACCCGCTCTTCCTCCAGCGCCGCCACGGCGCAGGCGACCGCCAGGTAGGTCTTGCCCGTGCCGGCCGGCCCGATGCCGAAGCACAGGTCGTGGCCCTGGATGGCCTCCATGTAGGCGCGCTGGTTGGCGCCGCGGGGCCTGATGTGCAGGCGCCGCGCCTTCATCACGACGCCACCCTCGCCGGCTGCGTCGACGGATGTCGGGGGTTGTTCCATGAGTGCTTCCTGCAAGGCGATGTGGACGCGCTGTGTGTCGACGGCGTCGCGGCCGGCGATGACGTAGAGGTCCCGGAGCACGTGGGTGGCCGCCCGCACGCTGGCAGCGGGCCCGGTGAGCCGGAAGCGGTTGCCCCGGTGGTTGATCTGGACGCCGAGCCGGCGCTCGATCTGGCGGAGGTTGTCGTCGAACTGGCCGCCCAGGTTCGCCAGGCTGGCGTTGTCCGCAGGCTCGAGAAGCAGCTCCTGTGAATCCACCGCCGGTCCCGGGTTGTCGGGCATCACGCGGCCGCCTCGCCGGCTGTGGGGCCGTCGGCCAGCCGGCCCCGCAGCGAGTTGGGCAGGGCTTCGGTGACCTGCAGGTCCACGAACCGGCCCACCAGCCGCGGGTCGCCGTCGAAATTGACCCAGCGGTTGTTGCTGGTCTTGCCGGCCAGCTGCCCCGGGTCCTTGCGGGACGGGCGCTCCACCAGCACCCGCTGGACCGTACCCACCATGGAGCGGCTGATCTCCCGGGCGCGGCTCGTGATCCGCGCCTGGAGGATGGCCAGCCGGGCCAGCTTCTCCGTTTCCGGCAGGGCATCGGGCAATGCCGCCGCGGGCGTCCCGGGCCGGGCGCTGTAGACGAAGCTGAACGACTGGTCGAAGCCGATGTCGGCGATCAGCTGCAGGGTGGCCGCGAAATCGTCGTCGGTCTCACCGGGAAAGCCCACGATGAAATCGGTGGACACGCTGATGTCGGGCCGCACGGCGCGCAGTCGGCGGATCTTCTGCCGGAACTCGAGCGCCGTGTAGCCGCGCTTCATCAGCGAAAGGATGCGATCTGAACCACTCTGCACCGGCAGGTGCAGGTGGTTTGCCAGCTGGGGCACCGTGGCATAGGCCTCGATCAGGCGGTCGCCGAACTCCCGCGGGTGGGAGGTGGTGAAGCGGATGCGCTCGATGCCGTCGACCCGCGCGGTCTCGCCGATCAGCGCGGCGAGATCGGCGATGTCGCCGCCGGGCGTGGCC
>CAZTGY010000261.1:0-4558 GCA_964613445.1 uncultured Chromatiaceae bacterium
CCCAGATGCCAAACCCGGTGCCTCTCAAGGCTCCGACCGCCTGCGGCAACTGGCCGCAGGGCCTGCCCGGTTTCTCTCCCCGCCGGGCTACCTTTGGGTTCCGGTTGCCCTAGTATTCAGGCGGACCCCTGTAAGGTTGCCAGGGTCCAGCCGGACCAACCGGCACACCGGCACGACAAGACCACTTCCACCAAGGAGAGAGAAACCCATGAAGTCCAATTCCATCCTGCTGTCCACTGCCATCGGCACCCTGCTGGCGTTCGGCAGCCTCACCGTCCAGGCCGCGGACGAGGGCGCGGCTGCCAAGGAGAAGTGCTACGGCGTCGCCAAGGCGGGCGAAAACGGCTGCGCTGCCAACGGCCACGGCTGCCAGGGCCAGGCCAAGGCCGACAACGATCCTGCCGAGTGGAAGCACGTCGGCAAGGGCGAGTGCGAAAAGATGGGCGGTCGCCTGACCGCTGGCGAGGCTTCCTGATTGAACCCGGCATCGGCAACGATGCCGGCGACGGCCTCCCGGCCGGTTCCGGCGCAAGCCGGAATCGGCCTGCGGAGCGCCCACCACGCTGAATTCCTGGCCCGCCGGCCCCCGGTACCCTGGGTCGAGGTCCACAGCGAGAACTTCTTTGCCGACGGCGGGCGCCAGTTGCAGGTGCTCGACGCCGTCCGGCGCGACTACGGGCTCAGCCTGCACGGCGTCGGGCTGTCCCTCGGCGGCGCCGACCCGCTGGACGCCGAACACCTCCGCCGCCTCCGGCGCCTCGTGCAGCGCGCCGAGCCCGCGCTGGTCTCCGAACACGTCTGCTGGAGTTCGGCCGGCGGCGTCTTCCTGAACGACCTGCTGCCCCTGCCTTGCACCGAAGCCGCGCTCAGCCACACGGCCGCCCGGGTCGCGGCCGTGCAGGACCATCTCGGGCGGCAGATCCTCGTCGAGAACGTCTCCAGCTACCTCCAGTTCGACGGTGCGGAGATGACCGAGTGGGACTTCCTGGTGCAACTCGCCCGGCGCGCGGGGTGCGGGATCCTGCTCGACGTGAACAACATCCACGTGAGCGCCGTGAACCACGGGTTCGACGCGCAGGAGTACCTGCGGGCGGTTCCCGCCGAACTGGTCGGCGAGATCCACCTGGCCGGCCACACGGTGGCAGGCGGCATCCTGATCGACACGCACAGTGCGCCGGTGGCGGACGCGGTGTGGGCGCTCTACCGGGACGCGCGGCGCCGGCTCGGTCCCGTGCCGACGCTGATCGAGTGGGACGCGGAGCTGCCGGCGCTGGACCGGCTGCTGGCCGAGGCCGCCCGCGCCGATGCCGAAGCCGGTTCCGTGGCGGAGCGACGGTCGGGGGCGGGTCGTGCCCGCGTCGCCTGACCCCGGGCCCGACAGCGACCTGACGGACCTGCAGCGGCAGTTCGTCCGCGAGGTGCTCTACCGGGATGGCCCGGACGTCCGGGCCCGCATCCTGGACCAGGACCCCGGTGCCGCACGGCGCCTCGCCATCTACCGCACCAATGCCCGCGAGAACTTCGCGCTCGCCCTCGAAGCCGCGTTCCCGCTGCTCCTCCGCTGCGTCGGCCCGGAGGAATTCCGCCAGCTGGCCTGGACCTACCAGCGCGCCTGCCCGTCCCCGGCCGGCAACCTGTTCCACGTGGGCCGGCGCCTGCCGGGATTCCTGGCCGAACACCTCCCTGGCAGTGGCGATGAGTACCAGATCGACGTGGCGCGGCTCGAGTGGCTGATCCAGGAGTCCATGGTCGCCGCCGACGACGACCGCGTCCTGGACCTCGCCGCGCTGGCGGCGGTGCCCGCCGGGCGCCAGGCCGGGATCCGGTTTCAGCTGCATCCCTCCGTGCGCCTGCTGCGCACCGGGTACGGCGTCTTTGCGCTGTGGGAGGCCCTGCAGTCCGGTTGCGCCCTCCCACCGGCCCGCCGCGAGCCTGAGTGCCTGCTGGTCCTGCGTCGCGATGGCGGCATCGAACTGCAACGCCTGCCGCCCGTGGACCTGGCCTGGCTCGAGGCCCTGGAGGCCGGTGCCTCGTTCGGCGCGGCGGCCGGCGCCTTGCCCGCCGGGTCGCAGGACGCGCTCGGCGCGTTGCTGGTCCGGTGGGTCGCCGCCGGTGTCGTGATTGCCTTCGACTGATCGTCCCGATTCGCCTGTCGTCTTGTCTTCCGGGCGGTTCGCTGCAGTAGGATGCCGGGCTGTGAATGCCATCCCTGTCGTCACTGCCGAGGACCAGCGCCTCGCCGGGGAATTTCCGGCGGGCCAGGGCGGGACGAAGTGGGGGCCTTACCTGTCCGCGCGCCAGTGGGGAACGGTGCGGGAGGACTACAGCCCGGGCGGCGCGGCCTGGGAGGACTTTCCCCACGAGCACGCGCGGAGCCGCGCCTACCGGTGGGGGGAGGACGGCATCGCGGGCTTGAGTGACCGGACCCAGAACCTGTGCCTCTCGCTGGCCCTGTGGAACGGCCGGGACTACATCCTGAAGGAGCGCCTCTTCGGCCTCAGCAACGCCGAGGGCAATCACGGCGAGGACGTGAAGGAGCTCTATTACTACCTGGACGCCACGCCGACCCACTCCTACCTGAAGATGCTCTACAAGTACCCGCAGGCCGCGTTTCCCTACGAGCGGCTCGTGCAGGAGAACGGGGAGCGGGGCGTTGGCCAGCCCGAGCTGGAACTGATCGACACCGGCGCCTTCGACGACGATCGCTACTTCGACGTGTTCGTCGAGTACGCGCAGGTTGATCCCGACGACATCCTGATGCGGGTCACCGCGATCAATCGCGGCCCGGCGCCGGCTCCGCTGCATCTCCTGCCCCAGCTCTGGTTCCGCAACACCTGGAGCTGGAAGGCGGGTGGCGCGCAGCCGCGGCTGATCGAGGTGGACGAGACCGAGGTGCTGGCGGAGCACGAGGCGCTCGGCGCCTACCGCCTGTACGTGGACGGCGCGCCCGAGCTGCTGTTCACCGGCAACGACACGAACGTTCGCCGGCTGTACGGCGGGGCGGTTCCGGGGCACTTCAAGGACGCCTTCCACGACCGGGTCGTCAATGGCGACACGGCGGCCGTGGATCCCGGTCGCCGCGGCACGAAGATGGCCGCCTGGTACCAGCAGCAGATCGTGGCGGGCGGCAGCCGGGAGATCCGCCTCCGGCTGTGCCGGAAGCCCAGGTCCCTGCCCTTCGCGGACTTCGACGCCAACTTCGCGCGGCGCCAGGCCGAGGCCGACGAGTTCTACGCCCGTGTCCAGCAGGGGAATGCCAGCGAGGAAGCCCGCCGGGTGCAGCGCCAGGCCTTCGCGGGCCTGATCTGGTCCAAGCAGTTCTACTACTACGACGTGCCCGAGTGGCTCAGGGGCGACCCTGCCCAGCCGCCGCCGCCGGTCGCCCGCCGGCACGGCCGCAACTGGGAGTGGCAGCACCTCAACAACGCGGACGTCATCTCCATGCCGGACAAGTGGGAGTACCCCTGGTACGCGGCCTGGGACCTGGCGTTCCACATGATCCCGTTCGCCCTGATAGACGCGGGCTTCGCCAAGCGCCAGCTCGTGCTGCTCACGCGCGAGTGGTACATGCATCCGAACGGCCAGATGCCGGCCTACGAGTGGGCGTTCGGCGACGTGAATCCGCCGGTGCATGCGTGGGCGGCGTGGCGCGTCTTCCAGATCGACCGGGCGCAGAATCCGGGCCAGACGGGCGGGAAGGGCGACCTCGCGTTCCTCGAGCGGGTCTTCCACAAGCTCATGCTCAACTTCACCTGGTGGGTGAACCGCAAGGACGCGGAGGGCCGCAACGTCTTCCAGGGCGGCTTCCTCGGCCTCGACAACATCGGCGTGTTCGACCGCAGTTCCACGCTGCCCACGGGCGGGCACATCGACCAGTCGGATGGCACCAGCTGGATGGCGATGTATTCGCTGAACCTGATGCGCATCGCCCTCGAGCTGGCCCAGCACAACCACGTCTACGAGGACATCGCCACCAAGTTCTTCGAGCACTTCCTGCACATCGCCGAGGCCATGACGAAAGTGGGCGAGGACGAGATTGGCCTGTGGGATGACGAGGACAAGTTCTACTACGACGTCCTGCACCTGCCGAACGGGCGTACCGAGCGGCTCAAGGTCCGGTCCATGGTCGGGCTGATCCCGCTGTTCGCGGTCGAGACGCTGGACCCGGAGATGCTCGAGCGGCTGCCCGACTTCACCCGGCGCATGGAGTGGTTCCTGAACTACCGGCCCGACCTGGCGTCCCTCGTGTCCCACTGGGAGGTGGAAGGCAAGGGCCACCGGCGCCTGCTGTCCCTGCTCCGGGGCCACCGCATGAAGCGGCTGCTGAAGCGGATGCTGGATGAAACGGAGTTCCTGTCCGACCACGGCGTGCGCGCGCTCTCGCGTTACCACGCGGAGCATCCCTACGTCTTCCGCGTGAACGGCACGGAGCTTTCCGTGAGCTATCAGCCGGGGGAATCGGACACGGGGCTGTTCGGCGGCAACTCGAACTGGCGCGGGCCGGTCTGGTTTCCCGTGAACTACCTGATCATCGAGTCGCTGCAGAAGTTTCACTACT
>CAZTGY010000262.1:0-2278 GCA_964613445.1 uncultured Chromatiaceae bacterium
AGCAGCTTGCCCTGCACCGAGGTCGCGGCGTAGAGCGGCACCACCACGCGGGTGCTCAGATCGGAGAGGATCTCGGCCTGGACGTCGAGCAGAAAGGGGATCCGCTCCTTGGACCCCGGGGCTGGGTCTAGAAACTGCGGAGGCGGTCGCTGAAGGCGCCGTGCTGCTCGATGCGGCGGTTGTAATCGGCGACTACCTCGCCGTTTGCAGCCAGCCAGTTCTCCCGTTGCCGGCGCCGGATGAGTTCCTGCAGCGCGGCCTCGATGGTTGCCGACAGGTTGATGTCGAGTTCGCGGGCTTTCTGCAGCAGGGCAGCATCAATGCTTACGTTCGTTGGGCGCTTGGCCATTCGAGTCGTCCCCGCAATCACCGCTCCAGGATCGCCGTAACCCCCATCCCGCCCGCCGTACAGATCGAGATGAGCCCACGGCCGCTCCCCCTCTGCTCCAGCAGCTTGGCGAGCGACGCGACGATCCTCGCGCCGGTCGCCGCGAACGGATGCCCGATGGCGATGCTGCCGCCCTTCAGGTTCATCTTCGCGCGGTCGATGGAGCCGAGGGGCTGGCTGCGGCCGAGCTTGTCCCGGCAGAACTCCGGCGACTCCCAGGCCTTGAGGGTGGCGAGGGTCTGCGCGGCGAAAGCCTCGTGGATCTCGTAGAAGTCGAAGTCCTGGAGGCTGAGATTTGCGTCGGCCAGCATCGCCGACACTGCGTAGGCGGGCGCCAGCAGCAGGCCTTCCTTCTTCACGAAGTCGACGGCCGCCACTTTCCCGTAGCGCAGGTACGCCTGCACCGGCAACCCCCGGGCCTTCGCCCATTCCTCCGAGGCCAGCAGCACTGACGCTGCGCCATCGGTGAGCGGCGTGCTGTTGCCGGCGGTCATGGTGGCCTCGGGGCCCCGGTCGAACACCGCCTTCAGCTTGCCGAGCTTCTCCAGCGACGTGTCGGCGCGGATGTTGTTGTCGGTGGTGGCGCCCGAGAAGGGCACCACCAGGTCCTGGTAGAAGCCCTCGGCCCAGGCCTTCGCCGCCTTGTGGTGGGACTCCATCGCCAGCTGGTCCTGGTCGGCCCGCGTGATGCGCCACTGCTTCGCCGTGATCTCGGTGCTCTGGCCCATGGAGAGCTTCGTGCGCGGCTCCGTCACTCCCGGCGCCACCGGCTTGAACATCCCGGGCCGCAGCCCGAGCCAGGGCTTCACGCGGTCGCCGAAGGACCTGCCCCGGGCGCTCGCCAGCAGGATCTCCCGGTACTCGTCCGGGTAGACGATCGGCACGTCGCTGATGGTGTCGGTGCCCGCCGCGATGCCGGCGTCGATCTGGCCCAGCGCGATCTTGTTGCCGATCAGGATGGCCGCCTCCAGGCTCGTGCCGCAGGCCCGCTGCAGGTCGAAGGCCGGGGTCTCGGGCGCCAGGGTGGTGCCGAGCACGCATTCCCGCGCCAGGTTCCAGTCGCGGGAGTGCTTCATCACCGCGCCCAAGGCCACGTCACCCAGGCGCTCGCCGCCGAGGCGGTACGCATCCACCAGCGCCTGGAGCGATGCCGTCATCAGGTCCTGGTTGGACTGGCGGGTGTAGCTCGTGTTGGCGCGGCAGAACGGAATGCGGCGGCCACCGATGATCGCCACGCGGCGGGGTGCGCTGTAGTGCATGGGATGTCTCTCCAGTCGGGCGTCTGACGAGCTACTGGCCGAAGGCCGGGGCGCCGGCGCCCAGGTATTCCTGTTCCTCCGGCGTGTTCGGCCGGCCGAGGGTCTTGTTCCGGTGGGGGAAGCGGCCGAAGGACTTCACTATGTCGTGGTGCAATTCCGCGAACTGGGCGAAGGTCGCGAAGGTGGCCTTCAGCGTGTCGGACACGCCGGAGACCAGCCCCTCGTAGATCTTCACCGAGCGCTCCTGGATCTTCAGGGACTCCGCGTGCTGGAGCGGCATGAAGTAGAACGCCTGCTGGAAGGGGCCGAGCGACTTGTAGTCCCCCCGGGCCGCGCCCTCGACGCAGATCTTGAGCGCGTGGGGGTCGCGGGAGAACGCCTTCGGGGTGCCCCGGTACATGTTCCGCCGGAACTGGTCCAGCAGCAGGATCAGGGCCAGGCGGCCCTGGGGCGTGGCGGTCCAGGCGTCCAGCTGGCCCTTCGATGCCTGGTCCACCAGCGGGCCGAACTCGGTGCGGATCAGCGCGTCCGTCACGGTGTCCGACGTGAACCAGCGGTCCATCCGGCTGTCGAGGGTGGGCTGGTCCATGCTCCCCGGCTGGAACCAGAAGTCGAGGACGCGCTGGATGTC
>CAZTGY010000262.1:2288-4556 GCA_964613445.1 uncultured Chromatiaceae bacterium
AATCGGGATCGCGCCTGAAGGCGCTCCTACTGCAATTCGATCTTCTGCTCGGTGAGCGTGCCCACGGTGACCGGGAATACGGCGTCCTTGTACTTCGGCGGGCCGAACTTCGGCCGGAGGTTGTTGGAGAGGCCCGCCGGCTCCTTGGGAATGCCGATGAAGTTGCGCTCCAGCTTGCCGTCGTCATTCACGTCCTGGAAGATCGACAGCGCGTAGTCGCCGGCGGGGAGCAGCAGCTCCACGGTGACCCTGTCGCCCGTGCGGTTGCCCGCCACGGCGACGCTCTTCTGGGTGCGGTAGCGGTCGCTCAGCCAGTCGTCTTTCTTGTCGTAGACCCAGACGTAGATCTTGCCCTGGTCCGACTTCACGTTGGTGGCGACGACGCGCAGGTTCGCATCGCCGGCTGCCAGGGCGGTGGTGCCTGCGAGCAGGGCGGCCATGACGGCGGGGAGCTTGACGAGGTGCTTCATGTGTCGGGTGCGTCCTTTCAATCGCGGATGCCGATGTCGGCGCGGGCGGCCAGGGCCGATTCAACCACCCGCGCCAGGTCGGGACCCAGAATCGTGAAGTGTCCCATCTTCCGGCCCGGCCGTGCCTCGTGCTTGCCGTAGAGGTGCAGCTTGAGGCCGGGGCGCGACAGCAGCGTCGACCAGGCTGGTTCGCCGGCGGACCAGAGGTCACCCAGCAGGTTCACCATCACGGCGGGGCTGGTCTGCGCCGGATTGCCCAGCGGCAGGCCACACAGCGCCCGGACCTGCTGCTCGTACTGGCTCGTGGCGCACGCGTCGAGGGTGTAGTGGCCGCTGTTGTGCGGGCGGGGCGCCATCTCGTTCACGTACAGCGCCCCGCGGCTGACGAAGAACTCCACGCCGAGCGTGCCGACGTAATCGAGGGCCGCGGCGATGCGGATCGCGCACTGGCGGGCGGATTCGGCCAGCGCCGGGCTGATGCGCGCGGGAACGATGGACACGTCGAGGATCCCGTGCCGGTGGCTGTTCTCGGCGACGGGGAAGCAGGCGGCCACGCCCGCGGCATCCCGCGCGAGGACGACGGACACCTCGCAGTCCAGCGGCAGCAGCGCCTCGAGGACGCAGGCTTCGCCGCCGAGCGCGTGCCAGGCCGCCAGGGCTTCTCCGCGGGTCGTGACCCGGGCCTGGCCCTTGCCGTCGTAGCCGAAGCGGGCCACCTTGAGCACGCCCGGGAAGACCTCCGGCGGTGCCATCTCAAGGTCCTGCGCGCTGCGAATGACGGCGAAGGGGCCGTGGGGCAGGTGCTGGTCCCGCAGGAAGCCCTTCTCGGCGATCCGGTCCTGGCACACGGCCACCGCCCCAGCCGAGGGCCGCACGCGGACCGACCGGGCCAGGTACTCCAGGGACGGGGCGGGGACGTTCTCGAATTCGGTCGTGATGGCCGCGCAACCGGCGGCGAGCGCATCGAGGGCAGCGCGGTCGTCGTAGGCTGCCGCAAGGTGCCGGTCGGCAATCCGGCCGGCGGGGCTCGCCGGGTCCGGGTCCAGCACCCACACGCTGTAGCCGAGCTCGTGGGCCGCCTGCACGAAGAAGCGGCCGAGCTGGCCGCCGCCGAGCAGGCCCAGGTTGGCGGGGGCGGCAATCGTCCTGGCCGGCTCGGCGCGCGCGGTGGCGGGCATTCAGTCCGCGAGCTTCATGGCCATGACGGCCTTCGCCTGGCGGTTGCGGTAGGCCGCGAGCTTCTGCGTGAAGGTAGGGTACTCGCCCGCGAGCACCGCGATGGCGAACAGGGCGGCGTTGGCCGCTCCGGCCTCGCCGATGGCGAAGGTCGCGACGGGCACGCCCTTCGGCATCTGCACGATGGAGAGCAGCGAGTCCTGGCCCGAGAGCGCCTTGGACTGCACCGGCACGCCAAGCACCGGGAGGGTCGTCTTGGCGGCCAGCATGCCGGGGAGGTGCGCGGCGCCGCCAGCGCCGGCGATGATCAGCTTGAGGCCCCGCTCCCGCGCCGACTCGGCGTAGTCGAACATCAGCTGGGGCGTCCGGTGCGCGGAGACCACGCGTTTCTCGAAGGGCACGCCGAATTCCCTGAGGATCTCCGCGGCGGCGCGCAGCGTGGGCCAGTCCGAATCCGACCCCATCACGACGCCCACGATCGGACCCCTGCCGGCCTTCCGGACCTTCCTGCGCGAGGCTGTTTTGCGGCGGGTTCTGGCGACCATGGCCGGATTCTACCCCGTCAATCGGCGTAGGAGCGCCTTCAGGCGCGACCGGGGGATTGCCGGTCGCGCCGGAAGGC
>CAZTGY010000263.1:0-4550 GCA_964613445.1 uncultured Chromatiaceae bacterium
ACCCTAGCGCCCCATGGCCGAAACCCAGACCTGGACCACCGAACGCATCGTCCGGCTCGTGGCGCTCACCCTGCTGGGGATCGCCGTCCTGCAGATCATCCTGCCGTTCCTGGGCGCGCTGACCTGGGCCGCGATCATCGCCATCACGGTGTGGCCTGCGTTCGTGTGGCTGGCGCGCCGGCTGGGCGATCGTCCGGTGCTCGCGGCAAGCCTCTGCAGCCTCGCGCTGTTCCTGATCCTCATCGTGCCGTTTGCCGTGCTCACGGCAACTCTCGGTCAGGCCGTGCCCCAGGTGGCCACCATGCTGAAGGATCTCGCCCGGTCCATCGCCCCGACGCCGCCCGACTGGGTCATCGGCCTGCCACTGGTGGGCGGGCTGATCCGGGACGTTTGGCTCAACGCCGTCACCGACATGTCGGGCCTGGTGACCAAGGCTTTGCCGGCGGCGGAGGAGGCCGGTGTCTGGGCCCTGGCACAGGGCGCCAACCTGGCGCTTGCACTGCTCGAGTTCCTGTTCGCGATCCTCATCGCCGCGGTGTTCCTGATCACCGCGGATCGCTCGGCCGACCTGGCCGAGCGCCTGGTCTTGCGCCTGAACATCGGCGAGCGCGGGCACATCATTCCGCTGGTCGTGGGCACCGTCCGCAGCGTGTCCATCGGCCTCGTGGGCACCGCCTCGGTGCAGGCACTGATCGCGGCGCTGGGCTTCTTCATCGCCGGCATGCCCGGCGTGGCCGTGCTCGGTTTTGCCACCTTCATGCTGGCTCTCGTCCAGCTGCCGACTTTCCTCATCTGGCTGCCCTCGGCGATCTGGCTGTATTACACGGGGGAGACCGGCTCGGCGATCTTCCTCGGCATCTGGGGCGCGGCCCTGGTGAACACCGTGGACAACTTCCTGCGCCCCTACCTCATCAGCCGGGGCGCCAAGCTGCCCTTCGCCCTGATCCTCATGGGCGTCCTCGGTGGCCTGCTGGCGTGGGGCATCATCGGCCTCTTCATCGGGCCGACACTGCTGGCCGTGGCCTACTCCCTGATCCGCAGCTGGATCGGCACGGCCCGGGAAGCCGTCAATTTGCCCCCCGATAACGGCTAGATCGCCGGCGTTCACCGCCGTTACCTCGGGGTCCCACGGCCGGTCCCCCGGGCCTCGCTGCGCCTCGTGACCTGCAGGGTTGTGGATATATAACGAGTTCTTTATATTTGCCGCATGAACCTGAGCCAGGCTGTACTCAAGCTGGATGCCGCGGCCGAGCCGAGCCGCCTGCGGCTGCTCGTGGCGCTGCTGGGCGGTGAGACGGCGGTGGGGGACCTGGTCACGGTCCTGGAGCAAAGCCAGCCCCGGGTATCCCGGCACCTCCGCCTGCTGGCCGAGGCCGGGCTGGTGGAGTCCTTCCGGGAGGGGCGCTCGATCTTCTACCGCTGGTCCGCTGACGGCCTCGATGCCGGCGTGGCGAGTTCGGTGGCGGCAGTCGCCGCCAGTGACGATCCGACGATTGCCCGGGACCGGGACAGGCTCCTGAAGTTGTCCCGGCAGCGGGAGCGGGATGCGCTGCGCCGGGCCCTGCGTGCCGGGCGGGGCAGCGGGCTGCACGTAGCCGACGGTGACACCGCGCTCGCGGACCTGCTGAACGCCACGCTCGGCACGCAGGGCCGGGCCAAGGCCCAGTCCGGCGACCCGGCGCCACTCGGCGTCATCCTCAACGTGGGCTGCGGGTCCGGCGAGGTGCTCCGGCTGCTGCTGCCGGAGGCGCGGCTGGCCATTGGCACCGAGCCGTCCGGCCACCGCCGGCAGCTGGCCCGCGCGCGCCTGCGCCAGGCGGCCGTCCCGCGCTGGTCCATCCGGGATGCCGGACCCGCCCGGTTGCCCTTCCAGGCGGGCAACTTCGATCTCGCGGTACTCCAGGACGTGCTCGGCCCGGTGGCCGTGGACGAGCAGCAGGCCATCCTTGCCGAGGCGGCCCGCGTGCTGGTCCCGGGAGGCCGCCTTCTGATCCTCGACCGGATCCTGCCCACCGATGGCGCACTGGCCGCGGGACTCGCGACGCTCGGCTTCGCCGTAACCCGCCGCCAATGGCTGCCGGGGAGGGCGCCCGACCGGGCGCTGTTCCTGGCGAGCCGACCCGAAGTCACTCCTGCAAGGACCGGCACCCATGGCTGAAGCACGTCCAAAGAACCCGGTGCAGGTGTCCTTCGAGTTCTTCCCGCCGAAGACCCCGGAGATGGAAGCGACCCTCTGGCAGGCGATCCAGAAGCTCGCGCCCCTGAAGCCGCGCTTCGTGTCCGTCACCTACGGGGCCGATGGCTCCACCCGCGACCGGACCCACCGGATCGTGGCGCGCATCGCCGCGGAGACGGGGCTCGTCAGCGCGCCCCATCTGACTTGCGTCGGCTCTGACCGGGACGAGATCCAGGCCATCGCCCGCGCCTACCGCGACGAGGGAATCCGCCACATCGTCGCCCTGCGCGGGGATCCGCCCCAGGGCGCCACCCACTACGTGCCGCACCCGGGCGGCTACGCCTACGCCGCCGACCTGGTGCGCGGCCTGCGGGAAGTCTCGGACTTCGACATCTCGGTGGCGGCCTACCCGGAAGGCCATCCGGAGGCGCCGAGCGCCGACTTCGACCTGGACAATCTCAAGCGCAAGCTCGAAGCGGGTGCGAACCGTGCCATCACCCAGTTCTTCTACGACACGGACAATTTCCTGCGCTTCCGGGACCGTTGCGTGGCCCGGGGCATCACGGCGCCGATCGTGCCCGGCATCCTGCCCATCGCGAAGTTCCGCCAGATGCTGAACTTCGCGAATCGCGCGGGGGCCAGCGTGCCGCAGTGGCTGCACGAGCGCTTCGAGGGACTGGACGACGACCCCGAGACCCAGAGGATGCTGGGGGCCAGCGTCGCCATCGAGCAGGTGGCGACCCTGCGCCGGCACGGCATCAGCGAGTTCCACTTCTACACGCTGAACCGGGCCGAGCTCACCTTCGCGATCTGTTACGCCCTGGGCGTACGACCGCATCAAGACGCCCTGGGCGTACGACCGCAGCCGTCGGCCGGCGGTGCCCCATGACCCGGCCGGCAGCCTTGCCCACGACACCGGGCTTCGCGGCGCTGGAATCGCTGCTTCGCGAGCGCATCGTCGTCCTGGATGGCGCCATGGGGACGATGGTGCAGGCCCACCGCCTCGCCGAGGCGGACTACCGGGGCCAGCGCTTCGCCAGCTCGGCGAAGGACCTGAAGGGCAACCACGACCTGCTCAGCATCACGCGTCCCGACGTGATCGGCGGCATCCACCGGCAGTTCCTGGAGGCGGGCGCCGACGTCATCGAGACCAACACCTTCAACTCCAGCGCGCCGTCGCTGGCGGACTACGGGCTCGAAAGCTGCGTGCACGAGTTGAACCTGGCCAGTGCCAGGCTGGCCCGGGCCGTGGCGGACGAGGTGGGCATGGCCACGGGGCAACGGCGCTTCGTGGCCGGCGTGCTCGGGCCGACCAGCCGGACCGCTTCAATCTCGCCGGACGTGAACGACCCCGGCCTGCGCAACATCAGCTTCGATGAGCTGGTGTCCACCTACATGGATGCGGTGCGGGCCCTGCTCGAGGGCGGCGCCGACTTCATCATGGTGGAGACCATCTTCGACACGCTGAACGCCAAGGCGGCGCTCTACGCCATCGCCGGCGTCGGCGAGGCGCTCGGGTTGCGAATCCCCGTGATGGTGTCGGGAACGATCACCGATGCCTCCGGCCGCACGCTCTCCGGGCAGACGCCCGAGGCCTTCTGGAACTCGCTCCGGCACATCAACCCGTTCATCATCGGCTTCAACTGCGCGCTGGGCGCGAAGGACCTCCGCCCGCACATCAGCGAGCTGTCGCGGGTTGCCAATACCCGGATCAGCGTGCATCCCAACGCGGGCCTGCCCAATGCGTTCGGAGGCTACGACGACACCCCGGCGGCGATGGCCGGCGTACTGGGGGAATTCGCCGCATCCGGCCTCGTGAACATGGTGGGCGGCTGCTGCGGCATCACCCCGGCGCACATCGCGGCGATCCGCGACGCCGTGCTTCGCCACGGGCCGCGCCCGGTGCCCGACGTGGGCATCAAGCTCCGGCTGTCGGGCCTAGAGCCATTCAACATCGGTGATGACTCGCTGTTCGTCAACGTGGGCGAGCGGGCCAACGTGGCCGGCTCGGCCCAGTTCCGCAAGCTGATCATCGCCGGTGATTATGCCGGGGCGCTGGCCGTGGCCAGGCAGCAGGTCGAGAACGGCGCGCAGGTCATCGACGTGAACATGGACGAGGGCATGCTGGATTCCGTCGCCGCGATGGACCGGTTCCTCAAGATCGTCGCGACCGAACCGGACATCGCCCGCGTGCCGGTGATGATCGACTCCTCCCGCTGGAGCGTCATCGAGGCCGGACTCAAGTGCGTGCAGGGCAAGCCGGTGGTGAACTCGATCAGCCTGAAGGAGGGCGAGGAGCAGTTTCTGCAGCAGGCCCGGGAAATCCGTCGCCACGGCGCCGCGGTCGTGGTCATGGCCTTCGACGAGAAGGGCC
>CAZTGY010000264.1:0-4491 GCA_964613445.1 uncultured Chromatiaceae bacterium
GTCGGCGGCCACGCCCAGCAGCTCGCCCGCATGCCGGGTGCTGGTGGCCGCCAGGCGCTCCCCGACGGCCGTGAAGGTCAGGGCGAGATTCGTGCCCGTGTCCCCGTCAGGGACCGGGTAGACGTTGATGCGGTCCAGGTGCCCGCGCTCGCCGACGAGGCGGGCGATGCCGCCGAGGAGCAGCCGCTGGAAGCGGCGCCCATCCAGGTAGGCCACGCGGAGGGGGAGGCGGGTCTTCATTTCCGGGACAGGGTAAACCGCCGCCCCTGGTTCGACAGGATGACACCGTCCCTGGTGATGCTCTCGACCGTGGGCCCTTCCGGCAACCGGCTTCCTTCCTTGTATTTCTGCGAGTTGATGACCACGAAGCGACCGGCTGGCACCTCGCTGTAGACATGGAGGTCCAGGTTGAGCATCGGGATATTGAGTGCGCCGGAGCCCATCAGCTGCTCGGCCGTCGGCAGGTCATTGCCGGCCACGATGCGCGAGGGCGTGGCGGCCGGCGGAGTGGCCTGCGCGGCCGGTGCCGGCTGCGCCGCTGGCGTGACGACTGACGCTGCAACGACGGCCGCGCCAGCCGCCGGTGGCGCTTCGGCCACTTCCGCGACGACGGGGGCTGGCACCGCACCTGCCACGGCGCCTGGCGGCGCCGCGAACTCGCCCTCTACGTCCGGCTCCGGCACGGGCTCCCCGAACTCCGCTTCCCGGGCGAGGGGCCGGATGTTGGCGACGGGCGGTTCCGGCGCCAGCGGGACAGCGGCGGGCAGTTCCGGCGGTGGTGCCGGTGACTGGGCGACGGGCGGGTCGTCCCGGTCCCGGAACTGGATGGCCAGGAAAACCGCATTGGCCGCCAGCACGGCCACCAGGATGGGCAGCCAGATATTCCGCTTCGTCCGGCGGGCGGCGTAACGCACGTCCGAGAGGCCGGGCGTCACGGCCCTCTGCCGTTCGGCATCGCTCTTGCGCAGGGCATCCAGGATGAAGGACATGTTTTCGTTGCTACCGGCTGGGCGCGTTCAGGGCTGGTCCGGCGGCGGGTTGGCCTGGGCCAGGCGCGGCATGTCGCCACCGCCCAGGTCGGAGCTGATCGCCACCTGGGTAGCGTGTCCTGCCATGCCGTCGACGGGCAGGCCCCGGTCCCGCTGGTAGTCCCGGACGCGGGCTGCCAGGTTCTCGTCGAACAGGTCCGAGTCCATGGGCTCCACAGGCTTTCCCTGGATGCGGGCGAGGCTGGCCCGCAGCCAGCGCACGTCCGGGTCCCGCATCCCGGGCAGGAAGGATTTCACGCCGCTGGTCCCGGGACGCCAGAGCAGCAGGTACTCGCCGAACCACAACTGCTCGAGCTCGCTGTTCGCCACCCGGTAGGACGTGCCGCCGATATCAATCGCCGCAGAGCGGGGCCCCAGGGCAGCCAGCACGACCTGATGCGGATTGCTGTTGCCGTCGCGCAGGGTCAGGATCACCGGCCGTCCGAGGGTGCGTACCTGGTCCAGCGTGCCCCGCTGGTACAGGCAGTGCAGGCCGCGCTCCTCCGCCTGCACGCAGGGACGCTTCGTGTCGCTCTTCAGGTCCACGTTCCACAGCTTGAACAGCGTGCTGAAGGCCGTGTCCGTTCCGGTCCGGCCCGCATTGCTTTTCAGGAGGGGGGCCAGGGGGACCAGTGGTTCCTGGCCGTCCGCCACGGCCAGTTGCGCGGCAGCGGCCGGCTGCCGGGCAGGGACTGCCCCGGCGCTGGTGGCGGCGGCGGGATTGGGGGGCGCGGCCGTCGCCGCGGCAGCGGGGCGGGCGTCCCGGGCGGCGCGCAGCCACTGGACGCCGGCGAAGCCCGAAGCGAGCACGATCAGCAGGCCGGTGAGGCCAAGTCCGGCCAGGGCGGACGGGCTTGCCCACCAGGGGCGCTTCCACCAGCCGAAGCCGACCGGTGGCCGGTCGAAAACCTCGGCCACCGCGGCCCGCACGAGCTCCGGGGTCACCTCGCGTTCCTCGACGGTATAGGCGCCCAGCAGGGCCCGGTCAGCGATGACGTTGATCATCCGCGGCACGCCGCCTGAGAGCCGGTAGAGCTCGCGCTTTGCCGTGCTCGAGAAGATCGGGCCGATGGCGCCGGCGACCTTCAGCCGGTGCTCGATATACGCGGTGGTCTCGTCCCGGGTCAGCGGCTCCAGGTGGTAGCGTCCGGTGATGCGCTGGGCAAGCTGGCGCATGTCGTTGCGGCCGAGCAGCTCGCGCAGTTCCGGCTGGCCGATCAGGATGATCTGCAGCAGCTTCTGCTTGGCAGTCTCCAGGTTGGTCAGCAGGCGGACCTGCTCCAGGACCTCCACCCGCAGGTTCTGGGCCTCATCCACGATGAGGATCGTGCGGCGGCCCTGACTGTGGTTACGAAGCAGGTAGACGTTCAGGGCGTCCGTCAGTGCCTTGATGCTGTTGCGCTGTTCGGGCAGCTCCAGATGGAGTTCCTCGCAGATGGAGCTCAGGAATTCCACCCGGGAAAGCTGGGAGTTCAGGACCACGGCCACATCGGCAAAGTCCGGCAGCTGCTGCAGCAGACTGCGCACCAGGGTCGTCTTGCCGGTGCCCACTTCCCCCGTCAGCTGGATGAAGCCGCCGCTTTCCTTGACCCCGTAGATCAGGTGCGCGAGGGCCTCCGCGTGCCGCTCGCTCATGTAGAGGTAGCGGGGGTCGGGCGTGATCGAGAAGGGCTTCTCGTTGAGGCCGAAGAAACTGGTGTACATCCCGGCCCAGCCTAGCAGCCCGCCATGCCCGTTTGTCAGGCCCGCTGGCGCAGCACGATGTAGCGCGCCGCCCACCGCAGGCCATCGTACTCGGAGCCAAAGGCCGCCAGGGCCTCGGTGGCCTGCTGCAGCAGCTCGTCGGCCCGCTGGCGGGCCTTCGGCAGGCCAAAGAGGTGGGGGTACGTGGCCTTGTCCTTGGCCAGGTCCGAGCCGCCGGTCTTGCCCGTTTCCGCCGTGGTGCCCTCGATGTCCAGGATGTCGTCCCGCACCTGGAAGGCCAGGCCCAGGGCGTCGACGAAGCGTTCCAGCGCCTCCCGCGTGGCGTCCGGCACGTCGGCCACGCAGCAGGCGGCGGCCAGCACACTGGCGCGCAGCAGGCAGCCGGTCTTCAGCCGGTAGATGTGCTCCAGCTCGGCCGGGTCGAGGCGCCGGCCCTCGGCAGCCAGGTCCATGGACTGGCCGCCGGTCATGCCCCGGGAGCCGCAGGCATCGGCGATCAGCGCGACCAGCCGGACCTGGGCCACCGGGTTGCCTGCCAGCGCCGGGTGCGTGGCCAGGATCTCGAAGGCGAGGGGCTGCATGGCATCCGCCGCCAGGATGGCCGTCGCCTCGTCGAATGCCCGGTGGGCCGTCGGCCGGCCCCGCCGGAGGTCGTCATTGTCCATGGCCGGCAGGTCGTCGTGAATCAGCGAGAACGCATGCATCAGCTCGATGGCGGCCGCCGGCGCGTCCAGCACCTCCAGCGGCACCCGCAGGGCCTCACCGGTGGCATACACCAGGATCGGGCGGATCCGCTTGCCGCCACCCAGGGCCGAGTAGCGCATGGCCTCGTGCAACCGGCGCGGCGCCACCTCGGCTGCCGGCAGGTGGTGGTCAAGCACGCTCTCAATGCGTGTCACGTAGGCGTCAGCGCGGGTCGCGAAGGTCATGCACCGGGAATCGAGTGTGGGACGGACCGCAACAGGATAGTGGGTAGCGCGGGAGCGAGCCAACCCCGGAGCCATTATTGCTGGGGCTATAATTCTGTCCTGGCAGCAATTCCCGGCGAGGAGTCCCGATGCGGGCGGTCGCGGTGGCCCACCCCAACGTGGCCCTCGTCAAGTACTGGGGCAAGCGCGCCCGTGCCGGCAACCTGCCAGCCACGGGCTCACTGTCGCTCGTCCTGGGCGGCCTGGCCACCGAGACCAGCGTCCGGTTTGACCCGGCCCTGTCCCGGGACCGGGTGCTGCTGGACGGCCGGGAAGACCCCGAGACCAGCGCCCGGGTCAGCGCCTGTCTCGACGAGTTGCGCCGGGAGGCCGGGGTCGCCACCCGCGCCACCGTCGAATCCCGCAACGACTTTCCGACCGGCGCCGGCCTGGCATCTTCGGCGTCGGGCTTTGCCGCCCTGGTCACGGCGGGCGCCGGCGCCCTTGGCCTCCACCTCGAGGACCAGCGACTCGCCGAGATTGCCCGGCTCGGGTCCGGTTCCGCGCCCCGGTCCCTGCTGGGCGGGGTGGTGCTGCTCACGAACCGGGACGCGACCACCGTCTGCGAGCAGGTGGCGTCGCCGGCAGACTGGCCGCTTGAGATCGTCGTGGCCGTCACCACGACCGGCCCGAAGGAGACGAGCTCGCGCATCGGCATGGCCCTGAGCGAGAAGACCTCGCCCTACTACGATGCCTGGGTGCAGACCCACGGGGCCGACCTGGCCGCCGGGCTGGCCGCGGTCCGGGCCCGGGATTTTCCCGCCCTCGCTGACCTCGCCGAGCACAACTGC
>CAZTGY010000265.1:0-4402 GCA_964613445.1 uncultured Chromatiaceae bacterium
GCCGCCGGTGCCGCCCCCGCGGCCGACGAGCTGCTCGCCACGGCCCGGGCCCGCTTCCAGCCCATACCGCTGCAACCGCCGGAGCTCCCGGGTAATCCGCCCACGCCCGCGAAGCTGGAGCTCGGCCGGATGCTGTACTTCGACCCGCGCGTCTCCGCAGGCCGCCCCGGCAGCTGCAACTCCTGCCACAACGTGGGCCTGGGCGGCGCGGACGGCCGGGAGACCGCCATCGGGCACAGCTGGCAGAAGGGCGGCCGCAACGTGCCGACCGCCTTCAACGCCGTGTTCAACTCGGCCCGGTTCTGGGATGGGCGCGCCCAGGACCTGGACGACGAGGCCGGCGGTTCAACCTTCAATCCCGTCGAGATGGCGCTGCCCCGGGGTGAGCTCAGCGGGCAGCTCGCTGCGATTCCCGGCTACCGGACCGCGTTCGGCGCCGCGTTTCCGGGGGAGGCGGATCCCGTGACGCTGGCGAACGCGCAGAAGGCCATCGCGGCATTTCAGGCGACGCTGATCACGCCAAACGCGCCCTTCGACCGCTACCTCCGGGGCGATCCGTCGGCGCTCAGCGCCATCCAGCAGGAGGGGCTGCAGCTCTTCATCAGCAAGGGCTGCGCCGAGTGCCACGACGGCATGAACCTGGGCGGCAACCGGTATGCGCCCTTCGGCATCCTGGAGAGGCCGGGCGCCGACCTCCTGCCCCGGACCGACAAGGGCCGCTTCATGGTGACGGAAACCGTGGGCGACCAATACGTCTTCAAGGTTCCACAGCTGCGGAACATCGAGCTGACCGCGCCCTACTTCCATTCCGGCAGGGCCTGGGACCTGGCCCAGTCGGCGGCGGTGATGGCCGCGAGCCAGCTCGGCGCACCGGTGAGCCCGGAGGAGAATGCCCGGATCACGGCGTTCCTCAGGAGCCTGACCGGGGAACAGCCCCGGATTACCTATCCGGTGCTGCCGGTCGCGACCGGCCCTGCGCCGCCGCCTCCGCCCTAGACGCGGCTGATGCCCGACTGCTTCAGCAGCGCGTCCACGTGGGCGGGCCGGCCGCGGAAGGCCACGAAGGCCTCGGCGATGTCCCGGGAGCCGCCAATCTCCAGCACCTGCTCCCGGAACCGCCGTGCCAGGCCGGCGTCGAACAGCCCGGCTTCCTCGAAGGCCGCGAAAGCGTCGGCGGCGAGCACCTCGGCCCACTTGTAGCTGTAGTAGCCGGCCGCGTAGCCGCCGCCGAAGATGTGGGTGAAGGCGTGGGCAAAGCGGTTCCACTCCGGCGGCCTGATCACGGCGACCGCATCCCGGACCTCGGCCAGGATGTCCATCACCCGCGAGCCTGCGGCGGGGTCGTACTCGGCGTGGATGCGCAGGTCGAACAGCGCGAACTCCAGCTGGCGCACCATGGCCAGGGCCGACTGGAAGTTCTTCGACTCCCGCAAGGAAGCCAGGATCGAAGCAGGCAGGGGCTCACCGGTCTGGTAGTGGCCCGAGCACAGCGCCACCACCTCAGGCTCCCAGGCGAAGGTCTCCATGAACTGGCTCGGCAGCTCGACGGCATCCCAGGGCACGCCGTTGATCCCGCCCACGCTGGGGTAGTCGATCCGCGTGAGCAGGTGATGCAGCACGTGGCCCATCTCGTGGAAGACGGTGACCATCTCGTCGTGGGTGATCAGGCAGGGCGTGTCCGCGGTGGGCAGCGAGAAGTTGCAGACCAGGTGGGCGACCGGAACCTGCAGGCCCGCATCGTCCCGCAGGCGGTTCAGGCACTGGTCCATCCACGCGCCGGAGCGCTTGGTGGACCGTGCGTAGAAGTCGGTGAAGAAGCCGCCGACCTCGTTGCCCGAGGCGTCCAGCAGCCGGAAGTACTCCACGTGGGGCTCCCAGGCATCCACGCCGTTGACCGGCTCGATGCGGATGCCGTAGAGCTTCTCCACCACCTGGAAGAGGCCCGCCAGTACACCGGGCAGCGGGAAGTAGGGGCGCAGCGCCTCGTCGGAGATCGAGTACTTCCGGTGGCGCAGCTTCTCGGAGTAGTAGGCGATGTCCCAGGGCTCCAGTTCCCGGCCGGCAAAGGCTTCCAGCTCGGCAAGCTCGCGCCGGGCGGCGTCCCGGGAGTGGCGGACCAGGTCCACCAGGAAGTCCCGCACTTCGTCCACTGACTTCGCCATCTTGGTCGCGAGCGAGTAAGCCGCGAAATTCGCGTAGCCGATGATCTGCGCCGCCTCGTGCCGAAGCGCGAGGATCTGCTCCATCAGCTCGCTGTTGTCGTGGCCGGGCGAGTAGGCAGCCTGGTCCGACGCGCGGGTGAGCCAGCCCCGGTAGACGGACTTCCGCAGCTCCCGGTCGTCCGCATGGGTGACGACGGCCACGTAGGTGGGCTGGTCCAGCTGGAATACCCAGCCCGGCAAGCCGGCCGCGCGCGCGCGGTCCGCCGCGGCCTCGAGCACGGTCGCCGGCACGCCGCGGACCCGCGATGCGTCGGAAATGTGCAGGGACCAGGCGGCTGCGGAGTCGAGCACGTTCTGCTCGAAGCCCGCCTCGGCGGTGGACAGTTCCTCCATGATGGCCTTGAAGCGGGCTTTCTGGTCGGGCGGCAGGTGCACGCCGGAGAGCCGGAAGTCGCGGATCGCCAGTTCCAGCAGGCGCCCGGCCCCTTCGCCCGGCCCGGCCGCTGCCTGCTCACCGAGCCGCCTGTACAGCTCGTAGAGTCGCTGGTTGTGGCCCATCTCGGTCTCGTACCGGGAGATGGCCGGGAGGCAGGCGTTGTAGGCGGCGCGCAGTTCCGGCGAGTTGGCCACCGATTGCAGGTGGCGCACCGGCGACCAGACCCGGTGCAGCCGGTCGCTGAGCCGCTCGATGGGCAGCACGGTGGCGTCGAACCCGAGCTGGTCGGCAGCCGACAGCAGCTGCTCCAGCTCGGCCCGGTTGGCGTCGAGGGTGGCGAGCACGGCGTGCTCCACGTGCTCCGGCCGGATCCGGTCGAAGGCGGGCAGGCCGTTGGCGGCGAGGAGAGGGTTGTTCTGCATCCGGAAATGCTAACGGAAAAGGCCGCCCGGCCCCAAACAGGCGCCTTGCTACACTCCACGCCCGTATCACGACCACTCGGGCCGGCAGGATCCCCAGCATGACGGAGCAGTTCGACCTCATCACCATCGGCGGCGGCAGCGGGGGCCTTGCCGCCGCCCAGCGCGCGGCCGAATACGGCGCGAAGGTGGCGCTCATCGAGCCCGCCCCGCTGGGCGGTACCTGCGTGAACGTGGGCTGCGTGCCGAAGAAGATCACCTACAACGCGGCCAGCCTGGCCCATGCCCTGGACGACGCGCGGGACTACGGCTTCGACCTGGTCGTCAAGGGCCACGACTGGCCGGGCTTCGTGGCCCGGCGGACGGCCTACGTGCAGCGGCTGAACGGCATCTACGAGCGGAACCTGGCGAAAAGGGGCATCACCCACATAGCGGCCCGGGGCCGGTTCACCGGTCCGCACACTGTCGAGGCCGCCGGCCGGGTGCTGTCGGGAAGGCACGTCGTCGTGGCCACCGGCGGGCGGCCATCGGTGCCGAAGATCCCGGGGCACGAACTGGGCTACGTTTCGGACGACTTCTTCGGCCTCACGACCCGGCCCCAGCGGGTGGCCATCGTGGGCGCGGGCTACATCGCCGTCGAGTTCGGCGGTGCGCTGCGTGCGCTGGGCTCCGAGGTGACGCTGCTGGGCCGCCATGAGAGCGTGCTGCGCCACTTCGACGAGTATCTGCAGCAGGGCCTGCTCCGCGCGCTGGCCGAGGACGGCATCCGCTTCGACGGGCACGCCACCGTTGCGGCGCTCGTCCGTGGCAAGGCGGGCCTGGAACTGTCGACGGCCGATGGCCGCCGCCACGGGCCCTTCGACGCGGTCTTCTGGGCCATCGGCCGGGAGGCCTGCACGGCGGACCTCGATCTCGCCGCTGCCGGGGTGCGCACCGACGCGCACGGCTTCATCCCCACCGACGACTTCCAGGTGACGAACGTGCCCCACATCTACGCGGTGGGCGATGTGACGGGGCGGGACGCCCTCACGCCCGTCGCCATCGCGGCGGGTCGCCGTACCGCCGACCGGGTCTTCGGCGGCATGGCCGGCCGGCACCTGGACTACGCGAACATCCCGTCGGTGATCTTCAGCCACCCGCCCATCGGCACCTGCGGCCTCAGCGAGACCGTGGCCCGGGAGCGGTTCGGTGACGCGGTGAAGGTGTACACCGCCGAGTTCGTCCCGCTCTACAACGGCATCACGGAGCGCAAGCCGAAGACCCGGATGAAGCTGGTAACCGCGGGCACGGACGGCAAGGTCCTGGGTTGCCACATCATCGGCCCAGGCGCCGACGAGATGCTGCAGGGCTTTGCGGTGGCGATCCGCATGGGCGCCACCAAGCGC
>CAZTGY010000266.1:0-4375 GCA_964613445.1 uncultured Chromatiaceae bacterium
ACCAGGGTGCGGCGTTTCGCCCCGGCGACCTGCCCGGGGCAGGACCATCTGCTACAGTTTCCCTTTCCCCCTCAGCGATAAAAACTTGAACAGCGACAATCCCTTGGCTGTCTTCGGTCGCCTGGCCTGCCTGGCCGTTGCTGCCACCCTCCTGGGCTGCGGCTCGGGCACCAGCCAGAAGCCGGGCGGGCCGCCCGGCATGGGAGCGCCCGGCGGCTTCGGCGGCCCGGGCGGCGGCGCCCCCGTGGCGGTCGTCACCAAGCGTGTCGCGCTCCAGTCCTTCACCGACCGCTTCACGGCCCTGGGCACGGCCCGCGCCAACGAGTCCATCGAGGTCACCGCCCGCACCACCAGCGTGGTCACGAAGATCAATTTCCGCGAGGGGCAACGGGTACGCACCGGCGACGTGCTGGTGGAACTCGATAGCCGGCAGGAAGGCGCCGACCTGAGCCTCGCCAAGGCCCAGCTGAAGCAGGCCGAGAACCAGTACGAGCGCAGCAAGACGCTGGCCGTCAGCCAGGCGGTCTCGGCCGCCGACCTGGACCAGCTGGAAGCCAATGTGCTCGTGGCCCAGGCCCAGGTCCGGGGTGCGAATGCGCGGCTCGACCGGCTCATCATCCGGGCACCCTTTGCCGGTACGGTCGGCCTGCGCAAGATCAGCCTGGGTGACCTGGTGGGCCCGGACACCGTGATCACCACGCTGGACGACACCGGCGTCATCAAGCTGGAATTCGGCATCCCCGAGAACTTCGTCGGTGACCTGCGCGCGGGCATGACGATCACGGCGGACAGCACCGTTTACCCCGACCGGCGCTTCCAGGGCACGGTCACGTCCATCGACTCCCGCGTCGACGCGGTCACCCGAGCCGTCACCGTGATAGCCACGGTGGAGAACGGCGCAGGACTGCTGAAGCCCGGCATGTTCCTCACGGTGGGCCTCGAGAAGAAGCGCGACAACGTGCTGATGATTCCCGAGGAGGCGCTGGTCCCCCGCGAAGGCCGCCAGTACGTCTTCGTAGTGGAGAACGGCAAGGCACTGGAGCGGGAGATTGCCCTTGGCGGCCGGGCGCCCGGCCTCGCCGAGGTCCGGAGCGGCCTCGAAGCCGGCTCGCTCGTGATCACCGAAGGTACGCAACGCGTGCGCACGGGCGCGCCGGTGCAGGTCACTCCCGACAGTTGAAGGCCCGCGGAGCGTAGTTGCCATGGTGCTATCCGACATCTCCGTCCGCCGCCCGGTCTTCGCCGGCGTCTTGAGCCTGATCCTCGTCATCCTGGGGATCCTCTCGGCGCTTCAGCTCCCCGTGCGGGAATTCCCCGACGTGGACCCGCCGGTCGTCTCCGTCACCACCGGGTACCGGGGCGCGTCGGCCGAGATCATCGAGCGGCGGGTCACCCAGCCGCTGGAGGACGCCCTGTCCGGCATCGCCGGCATCCAGAAGCTCACCTCCACGAGCCAGGACGAGCGCTCCAGCATCACCCTCGAGTTCACCCTCGACCGGGACCCGGACGGCGCCGCCAACGACGTGCGGGAGCGCGTCTCCCGCATCCTGCGGCAGCTGCCCGAGGACGCCGACACGCCCGAGGTCACCAAGCAGGACCAGGGCATGGACGCCACGCTCTACATCAGCGCGGAGAGCCAGACCCGGTCCCTGATGGAGCTCACCGACTTCGCCGAGCGCAACCTGGTGGACCGGCTCTCGGCCATCGATGGGGTGGCCTAGATCCGCCTGGCTGGCGCCCAGGCGCGGGCCATGCGCATCTGGCTGAACCGGGACGCGCTGGCGGCCCGCGGGCTCACCGTTCAGGACATCGAGGACACCCTCCGCCGCGAGAACGTCGAGCTGCCGGCGGGGCGTATCGAGTCCCGTCAGCGGGAGTTCTCCCTGCGCACGGAGACGGGCCTGAACGTACCCGGGGACTTCGAGGCGCTGGTGGTGGGCCGAGGCCCGGACGGCTACCTGATCCGCCTCGGCGAGGTTGCCGACGTGCGGATCGAGCCGGAGGACTCCCGGTTCTTCTCCCGTTCAAACCGGGTATCGGGCGTGAGCCTCGGGATCGTGCCCCAGTCGAAGGCCAACATCCTGGAGGTGAACCGGGCGGTGCTGCGGGAGGTCGAGGCGCTGCAGGACACGCTTCCCGGGGACATCAAGGTGGGCCCGAGCATCGATTTCTCGAAGTTCGTCGAGGAATCGATGATCGAGGTCGCCAAGGTGCTGGGGGAGTCGCTGATCCTGGTGCTGATAGTGATCTTCGCCTTCGTCGGCTCCGTGCGCGCCACCATCATTCCCGCCGTGACGATCCCGGTGGCGATCATCTCGGCGTTCATCGCCATGGCCGCCCTGGACTACACCATCAACACGCTGACGCTGCTCGGCCTCGTGCTGGCCATCGGCCTGGTGGTGGATGACGCCATCGTGGTTCTCGAGAACATCGTCCGGCAGATGGAGCTCGGGAAGACCCCGTTGCTCGCCGCCGTCGACGGCAGCCGGGAGATCGGCTTTGCCGTGGTCGCGACGACCATCGTGCTGGTGGCCGTGTTCGTCCCCATCTCCTTCATGCCCGGCAACCTTGGCCGTCTGTTTGGCGAGTTCGGCCTGTCGCTGGCGGCCGCCATAGCCTTCTCGGGGCTGGTGGCGCTGACGCTGGTGCCCATGCTCACCTCCAAGTTCTTCGCCAACGGCATTCACCGGGGCCGGTTCGCAACACGCCTGGATGCCTTCTTCAAGAGGCTGACCGAGCGGTACCGGGCGTCCCTCGCCCGCTTCGTCCAGCGGCCCTGGATCGCAGTGGGGTTGCTGGCCGCCGTCGCGGCGACGGGCGCCGGGCTCTACAGCGTCCTGCCGAGCGAGTACGCGCCCGCCGAGGACCGCAACATGATGCTCATGATGGTGCGCGCCCCCGAGGGGTCGTCACCCGGCTACATGGACCGCCAGGTCCAGCAGATCGAGAGCACCGTGATGCCCTATGTGGAGTCTGGCGACGTGAAACGGGTGGTCGCCCGCACCGGCATGTGGGGCGCCGGCGGCGACGTGAATTCTGCCTTCATCTACATGCCCCTGGAATCCCGCACGGTTCGCGACCGATCCGCCCAGGAGCTGTCCGCGGAGATCCGCGCCAAGGTGTCCCAGCTGCCGGGCGCCATGCCGACGGTCTTCCTGCCCCCCAGCCTGGCCATCCGCTCGGCCGGCTCGGGCCTGGCTGTCGTGCTGAGCGGCACGACCTACGAGCAGCTGACGGCCTGGCAGGACCAGATCATGGCCAAGGTGGCCGCGGACAACCCGAAGATCCTCGGCATGCGCTCGGATTTCTTCCCGACCAAGCCCAAGATCAAGATCAATATCGACCGCAACCGGGCCTTCGACCTGGGGGTCTCGTTGCAGTCCATCGGCCGGACGCTGGAGACCATGCTGGGCTCCCGGATCGTCACCACCTTCGTGGACCAGGGCGAGGAATACAACGTGGTGCTCCAGGGGGTAGCGAGGGACCGGGCAACGCCATCGGACCTGGCCAACATCTACGTGCGCTCGGAGCGCTCGGGCCAGCTGGTGCCCCTCGCCAACCTGGTGCAGCTCGAGGAAGTGGCGGGCCCGAAGGAGCTGAAGCGCTTCAACCAGCTCCGCTCCGTGACGCTGACGGCCAGCCTGGCCCCCGGCTACTCGCTGGGCGAGGCTGTGAAGTACATGGAGAAGCTGATCGCCACCGAACTGCCGCCCGATGCGACGATCGCCTTCGATGGGGAGGCCCGGGAGCTCAAGGAATCGGGCAGCGCTGTATTCCTGACCTTCGGGCTCGCGCTGATCATCGTGTTCCTGGTGCTGGCGGCCCAGTTCGAGAGCTTCCGGCACCCGCTCATCATCATGCTGACAGTGCCGCTGGCCCTCACGGGCGGGCTCGTGGGGCTCTGGCTCTTTGGCTCGTCCATCAACGTCTACAGCCAGATCGGGGCGATCATGCTGATTGGCCTCGCCGCCAAGAACGGCATCCTGATCGTGGAGTTCGCCAACCAGTTGCGGGACCGGGGCATGGAGTTCATGGAAGCCATCGTCTCCGCCGCCGCGATCCGCCTGCGGCCCGTACTGATGACCAGCCTCTGTACCGCCTTCGGCGCGGTGCCGCTGATCCTGGCGACCGGCGCGGGTGCCGAGTCGCGGCGCACGCTGGGCGCCACGGTGTTCTTCGGCGTGACGATCTCGGTGTTCCTGACCCTCTACCTGATCCCGGCGCTCTACGTGCTGATCGCGCGCAAGACCAGGTCACCCGAGTACCTCGGGCGACTGATCGACAAGCTGAAGCGTGAGCTCGGGGAGACGGCGCCCGAGCGTCCGTAGGAGCGGCTTCAGCCGCGAGCGGCTAACCTCTGCCGGTCGCGGCTGAA
>CAZTGY010000267.1:0-4356 GCA_964613445.1 uncultured Chromatiaceae bacterium
AACCACCGACACGCGGATTTTCAATCCGCTGCTCTACCAACTGAGCTACCTGGCCATTCCGGGGCCGGGAGTGAACACTCCCTTCTGGAGGCTGCATTTTACGGCGACCCGCCCGCGGTGCGTCAAGCAGATCCGCTCCAAGCGACCCATTTCCCGGAAAAGCCACCGGTTTCGAGGCTGGCGCCGCGGGCTGCTGGCAGCGCAAGCTCCTCGCCACCCGTGAATTGAGCCGGAGACATATTTATGTCTCCGGCGTATGCTCTTCACCATGAGGACCACCGTGCGCCTGCGCAATGACCTGCTCAAGCGAGCCCGGGAACGGGCGGCCGCCGATGGCCGGACCCTGACGTCCCTCATCGAGGAGGGCCTGGTCCGGGTACTCGATCAACCACCGGCCGGACGTGCACGAAAGGTCGCACTCCCCGTGTCACGGGCGCGGGGCGGCCTGCTCCCGGGCGTTGATCTAAACCGGTCGGGTGATCTCGAAGACCTGATGAATTCGACGTGATCCTGGTCGACGTCAACGTCCTGGTGAATGCCTTCCGGGCCGACGCGGCCCAGCACGATCTGTGCCGCACCTGGCTGCTGTCGGTCGTGAACGGCGGTGGCCGGTATGGCATGTCTCCCCAGGCCCTGGCCAGCGTTGTGCGGGTGGTTACCCACCCGAAGGTCTTTCGCGTCCCCAGTCCCGGGACCGAGGCACTGCGCTTCTGTCAGCGCCTGCTCGATAGCCCGATGTGTGCGGCTGTCGTGCCCCGGGAGAATCATTGGGCGATATTCAGCCAGCTCTGCCGGGCGACGGCGGTCCGGGGCAACCTGGTGAGCGACGCCTGGTTCGCGGCCCTGGCCATCGAGTCCGGCTGCGAATGGATCACCCTGGACAGGGACTATCGCCAGTTCCCGGGGCTGCGGTGGCGGGTACCGGGCTGACTCCGTCGCCGGGCGGCTGGGGAGCCACGCGGGGTCGCGGCTGAAGCCGCTCCTACAGGGCGATCAGGAGCCCTTGAAGTCCGGGGGCTTCTCGGAGCCGCCGCCGAAGAAGTACTTCTCCATCTCGCCCTCGAGGTACTTCCGCGCCTTGGGCTCGATGGGGCTGAGGCGGTACTCGTTGATCAGCATCGTCTGGTGGGCCAGCCACTGCTGCCAGGCCTGCTTCGACACGTTGTCGTAGATGCGCTTGCCGAGCTCGCCGGGATAGGGCTGGTAGTCCAGGCCATCGGCCGGGATGCGGAGGAGGACGCAGTTGACGGTGCGGGGCATGGTTTCGGTGTCGCGCGTGAACGCGCTCCTACAGGGATGAGAGCAGTTTGGCGATGGGCGCCGCGAGGCCGACGCGTGCGGGCGCGTCGGTTTTATACCAGAGCCACCGGTCGGCCTCCATCGCCTGGCCCGGTGGCGCCGGGACGCGCAGTTCCACCGGTGTCATGTCCAGGTCGAAGTGGCTGAAGCCGTGCTGAAGGACGGGCCGTACCCGCTGGCTCAGGGGGGCGGCGCCGAACGCGGTGGCGCACCAGCCGGCGGCACCGTCGACCGTCGCGGTCTCCGGCAGGCCCCACAATCCGCCCCAGATGCCCGCATCGGGTCGGCGCTCGAGCAGGACGGCGCCGTCGGGCCGGACGCAGATGAGCACGACCGTCGCCTTCCGCGGCCGCGCCTTGGCCGGCTTCCGCTCCGGCAGGCTCGCGGCCACGCCATCCCGGTGGGCGATGCAGCCGGAGGCCAGGGGGCACAGCGCGCACGCCGGCTTCCGCCGGGCGCAGAGCGACGCGCCGAGGTCCATGATGGCCTGGGTGTAGTTGGCCACCCGCTCCGCCGGGGTGCACTCGTCCGCCAGCGCCCAGAGCCGTTTCGCCACCGCGGTGTCGCCCGGGTAGCCCGCCACGCGGAAGACCCGCGCGAGCACGCGCTTCACGTTGCCGTCCAGGATCGGGTGCCGCTGGTGACCGGCGAGGGAAAGTATGGCGCCGGCCGTGGACCGGCCGATGCCGGGCAGGCCGGACAGGACCGCGAAGTCCGTCGGCACCCGGCCCCCGTGCCCGTCCCGCACGACCCGGGCGGCCTTGTGCAGGTTGCGGGCCCGGGCGTAGTAGCCGAGGCCGGACCAGCGGTGCAGGACGGCGTCGGGCTCCGCGTCGGCCAGGGCGGTGACGTCGGGGAATGCGACCAGGAAGGCGTCGTAGTAGCGCAGCACCGTCGCAACCTGGGTCTGCTGCAGCATGATCTCGGAGACCCAGACCCGGTAAGGGGTCGGGTCCTGCTGCCAGGGCAGGTCCTTGCGGCCGTGCCGGTCCCACCAGGACAGGAGGGCGGGCGCCAGGCGGGGGGCGAAGGTGGGGGACATGTCGCCTAGGTTAACGCCATCCCCGGCACCGTAGGAGCGGCTTCAGCCGCGACCCCCTCGCGACCCCCCTCGCGACCCCTTGTAGCCGGCCGGCGGGCAGGCGCAGAATGCGCGCGCCCGCGATTCCAGGTCGCGGCTTGAAGCCGCTCCTACAACCGCGCAAACACCCCCCAGTCATGTCTCACTCGCGCCTCAGGGCGTCGGCCGTCATTGGCGCCATCGGTGTCGTCTATGGCGACATCGGCACCAGCCCCCTCTACGCCTTCGGCGCCGCGATCAAGGCGGCTGACGGGCTGTCGCTGGCGTTTGCCACGCTAGGCTCGCTGTCGCTGATCTTCTGGAGCCTCGTCTTCGTCGTCAGCATCAAGTACCTCCTGGTCGTGGTCAGGGCCGACAACGAGGGTGAGGGCGGTATCCTCGCGCTGCTCGCGCGACTGGAGCAGCACGCCTTCCGCTGGGGACGCTGGTCCCGCTACATGCTGCTGGCGGGGGCGCTCGGCGCCGCACTCTTCTATTGTGACGCGGCCATCACGCCGGCCATCTCGGTGCTCAGTGCCGTGGAGGGCCTGGAGGTCCTGAATCCGCGCCTCGAGCAGTACGTGCTGCCGCTCGCCTGCGGGATGCTGCTGGGCCTGTTCCTGATCCAGCGCCACGGCACGCAACGGGTCAGCGGGTACTTCGGGCCGATCATGCTGCTCTGGTTCGGCACCCTTGGCGTCACGGGCATGGCGTCCATCATCGAGACGCCCGTGATCCTTGAGGCGCTGAACCCGGTCTATGCCCTGGGGATGCTCACCCAGGACACGAGCCTCGCACTGGCCATCGTCGGCGCCATCTTCCTCGCCGTCACCGGTGTCGAGGCACTGTATGCCGACATGGGGCACTTCGGCCGGCCAGCCGTGCGCGCCGCCTGGTTCGGCTACGTCTGGCCGGCACTGGTGCTCAACTACTTCGGGCAGGGCGCCCACGCCCTGAGGGACCCATCGAGCCTCGAGAACCCGTTTTTCCGCATGGTGCCGGAACCGCTGCTCGTGGCCCTGATCATCCTCGCCACGGCGGCGACCATCATCGCGTCCCAGGCGACGATCACCGGCGCATTCTCGGTCACCCGGCAGGCCGTGCAGCTCGACCTGATGCCTCGCGTGGAAATCATCCAGACGTCGGCGCGGGAGCACGGGCAGATCTACGTGCCCGTCGCTAACTGGGTGGTGCTGGCCTTCGTGCTGATGATCACGCTGGGCTTCGGCTCGTCCAACGCCCTTTCGGCGGCGTATGGCGCCGCCGTGGCCTGGACGATGTTCATCACCACGTGCCTCTCGGCCACGCTGGCACGACTCGACTGGAAGTGGCCGTGGTTTGCCATCCTGGTGGTGTTCGGCGCGTTCGTAGGCGTCGACGCCGTGTTCGTCGCAGGCAACATGACCAAGATCGCCGACGGCGCCTGGGTGCCGCTGACGATGGCGGCCGCGATTTTCCTGGTGTTCATGGTCTGGCATGACGGGCGCGAGCGGCTCGGCGCCCAGCTGGATGCCAACGCGGTGCGCATGTCGGCGTTGCCGGACTTGCTGGCGGGCACCACGCAGGTCGCCGGCACCGCGATCTTCCTCGCCAGCCGGCCGGACTCGATCCCCAGCGCGTTCCTCCGCAACCTGGAGCACAACCGGGTCGTGCACGAGAGCGTCGTGTTCCTGCACATCGATTTCCGGCGGGTGCCAAAGGTCGAGGCGGCCGCCCGGCTGGAGATCGACACCCTTCGGCCGTCCATCTACTCGGTGCGTGCGCACTACGGGTTCATGGAGGATCCGGACGTGATGGAGATCATCCTGCAGTGCAACCGGCAGGGACTACGGATCTTTGCCCGGGACTACACGCTGTTCCTGGGCCAGCACGTGGTGATGCCGCTGGAGCAGCGCCGGGCCCGGCGCTGGCAACGGCAGTTCTTTGCCTGGCTGCAGCGCCGCTCAGTGGGCGCCGCCGAGTTCTTCGGCATGCCCTTGCGGCGCGTGGTCATCCTC
>CAZTGY010000268.1:0-4328 GCA_964613445.1 uncultured Chromatiaceae bacterium
GCCGCGAATCCCGCGCCCACGACGGAGCTCGCGTACTCGTCGCCCTTCGAGCTGCTCGTCGCCGTCATTCTGTCGGCCCAGGCCACGGACGTCGGCGTCAACAAGGCCACCGCGAAGTTGTTCCCCGTGGCGAACACGCCGGCTGCGATCCTCGCGCTCGGGGAAGCGGGGCTCAAGAGCCACATCAAGACCATCGGCCTCTTCAACAGCAAGGCCGCGAACATCCTGAAGACCTGCGCCACGCTCGTCGCCGACCACGGCGCCGAAGTGCCGCGGCGGCGCGAGGCGCTCGAAGCACTGCCGGGCGTGGGACGCAAAACCGCGAACGTGATCTTGAACACCGCCTTCGGCGAGCCCACGATCGCCGTCGACACGCACATCTTCCGCGTCGCCAACCGCACGGCGCTGGCGCCCGCCAGGACGCCCCGCGCGGTGGAGGACGCGCTCGTCGCCACGACGCCCGACCGGTTCCGCCAGGATGCCCACCACTGGCTGATCCTGCTCGGCCGCTACGTCTGCAAGGCGCGCCGGCCGGACTGCCCGCACTGCCCGGTCGCGAGGCAGTGCGAGTACCCCCACAAGACCGCCAAGTAGGAGCGGCTTCAGCCGCGAACCCGTCGCCATGCCCGACCACTACCTCGCCCTCGACCAGGGCGGCCACGCCAGCCGCGCCCTCGTCTTCGATGCCGGCGGCACGGTGGTCAGCACGGCATCGATATCGATCGCGACCCGGCGGAACGCCGGAGGCCACATCGAGCACGACCCCGGGGAACTCGTGGCCTCCCTGCAGCGGGCCGTCGTGACCGCCTGCAGCGACCTGCCGCCGGGCAGCCGGATCCTGGCCGCCGGCCTCGCCACCCAGCGCTCCAGCATGGCGTGCTGGCACCGGCGGACCGGCGCGGCGCTGTCCGCCGTGATTTCCTGGCAGGACCGCCGGAATGCCGCCTGGCTGGAGCGGCTGGCGCCTAAGGCCGCCCGGATCCGCGAGCTGACCGGGCTGGTGCTGACGCCCCACTATGGCGCCAGCAAGATGCGCTGGTGCCTGGACAACCTGCCCGCCGTCCGGGCCGCGCAGGCGTCGGGCGAGCTCGTGATGGGGCCGCTCGCCAGCTTCCTCGCGTGCCGCCTGCTGGCGGGCAGCCCGCTGCTGGCGGACCCCGCCAACGCCTCGCGCACGCAGCTGTGGTCGCTGGCAACCCGGGACTGGTCGCCGGAGCTGCTGGCCCTGTTCGGCATCGACGCGGCGGTGCTCCCCCGGGCGGTGACGAGCCGCTACGCCTACGGGCCACTCGCGACGCCGGCCGGCCCTGTGCCCCTGACGGTGGTGACGGGCGACCAGTCGGCCGTGCCCTTCGCCTTCGGCCCGCTGGACCCGGCCATTGCCTGCGTCAACCTGGGCACGGGCGCCTTTGCCCAGCGGGCGGTGTCCGGCGCATTGCCGGTCGCGCCGCGGCTGCTGGTCAGCGTCGTCTGGTCCTCGGCGGATCGCGTGGATTACCTGCTGGAGGGCACCGTGAACGGCGCGGCCAGCGCACTCGACTGGCTGGCGGAGCGGGAGGATGCCCCGCTGGCGGTATTGCTGGCCGAGTCGGATGCAGCGCTTCTGGCCGGCGAATCGCCACCGCTCTTCATCAACGGCATCTCGGGCCTCGGCGCGCCGTTCTGGGTGAGCAACCTCGAGTCGCGCTTCGTCGGCACCGGCAGTCGCGGCGCGCGCGTCCTGGCCGTGCTGGAGAGCATCGCGTTCCTGCTGCAGGTGAATCTCGAGGAGCTCGGGCCCCACGGCCCGCCGCTTGCGGGGCTGCTGGTCACCGGCGGGCTGTCGGCCAACGACTACCTGTGCACCTGCCTGGGAAGCCTCAGCGGCCTGGCAGTGCGCCGGGCCGAGGACCCGGAAGCGACCGCGCGGGGGTTGGCCCGGCTGGTTGCGGGCGATGACGCCAGGGCCTGGCCGGTGCCAGCCTGTGAAGTCCGGCTGCCGACGCCGGACCCGGCACTTCGATGGCGCTACCGCCGGTGGCGGACCGAAATCGACGGGGCGATCGCGGCGCTAGGCGCGGCCTGAGGACACGGCGAGTCCCTCCAGCATCTCGCGTACGGTCCGGGGCGGCCGCCCGGCAGCCTCCCTGAAGTGCGACGGCACGTCGAAGGCCCCGGCCCGGATGCTCTGGAAGCAGCCGGTGAGCATGCGGGCCACCGCCTCGCCCCGCTCCGGCATCAGGGTGCGGAACTTGTCGATGCAGGCGTCGTCGCTCATCACCTCGTAGCGCACGTCCAGGCCGAAGATCCCGCAGGCGAGGCCGAGCAGTTCCGCCTGGGTCAGGTTCTCGCTGGTGATGTTGTAGATCTTCGCGGACTGCTGCCGGTCCAGCGCGAGCCTGGCGAACGCCCAGGCAATCTCGTCGATGCTGATGTACGGGCAGCGGCCATCGCCCGCCGGGTTACTGTAGACGCCCGTTTCCCCGGCCTTCCGCATCTGGATCAGGTCCAGCTCCAGGTACAGCCCGTTGCGGCCGATGACCCACTCCAGGCCGGAGGCCTGCAGGTCGGCCTCGGCCTGGCGGTTGACCTGCTGGGTGGGGCCGAACAGCGTGTCCATCTCCCGCCCGTCGCCAATCACGCTGGTGAACAGCACGCGGCGCACGCCCGCCCGGCGCGCCGCCTCGATCACGTTCCGGTGCAGCGAAATCCGCTCGCCGCCGCCGGCCACCGGGGCGGAGATCATCACGACGGTGTCGACGCCGGCCAGGGCGGCCGTCATGCCGGAGACGGAGCCGTAGTCACCCGCGCGGACCTCGATGCCCGCCACCCGGACACGCCCGGGATCACGGGCGACGGCCACCGTCTCCCCCGCCAGCCCCTGCCGGGCCAGTGCGTGGAGGATGGCATGCCCCAGGCGGCCCGACGCCGCCGTGATCGCTATGGTCATGAGAGTGCAGGGCCCCGTTTCGCGTCACCTGCTTGCTAGCATGCCAGCATGGCACTTCCCGCGCACCGGCTGACGCCGGCACCGGCCACGCTCGCACTCCTCTGCGGCCTGTTGCCGCTGCTCACGGTTCACCTCTGCTACGTGGTGTCGGCGGCGGCGGGCAACCTACCCACCTGCATTCCCTATCTGCACGGCTGCACGTCGATCAGCGCGACGGGACGCCACGGCTGGGGTTACGTCCTGTTCAAGGCGGGCATGCTGCCGGCGGCCGTGCTGCTGATGGTCTACTGGCGGCTGTGCCGGGACTGGCTGCTGGAATCCGGCGACACCGACGGCCCGGCACTGCGGAGCCTGCTGTGGCTGGGCATCGCCGGCGCGCTGTTCCTGGTGCTGTACACCGTGTTCCTCGGCCACAAGGGCGAGGTCTACAACCTGCTCCGCCGCTTCGGCGTGTCGCTGAACCTGGGCTTCACCCTCCTGGCCCAGCTGCTGCTCGTGTGGCGGCTTGCCCGGCTCCGCGCCACGACCGGGCAGGGCCCGTGTCCACCGGGCATCCTCCGGGCCAAGACCGGGCTGGTCACGTTGCTGGTGCTGCTCGGCCTGGGCAGCATCCCCGTGTCCAACTTCATTGCCGACAAGGACCCGGTGGAGAACGCGATCGAGTGGACGTTCTGCCTGCTGATGTCCTGCTTCTACCTGCTGACGGCGGCGGCCTGGCGGCGGACGGATTTCCGCCGCTAGCCCGTCGCCCGCAGGTCCTGCAGCACCGTGCCCACCTCGCGGGCCTCGGCCTCGTGGGCCTGCTCGCGCCAGGTTTCCTTCAACGCGGCGGCGTACCACTCCTGCATGGATGCCAGGGCCAGCAGCCGGGCGGCATAGGGACTGGCGGCACCGGCCAGCCTGAGATCGTAGGTCTGGATGCGAAAGGCGACGGGCGCGTAGAAGGCGTCAACGGCCGTGAACGCGGCGCCGGCCAGGAAGGGCCCGCCAAAGCGGTCGAGGCCCTGGTTCCAGAGTTCGCCGAGGCGGTCCAGGTTGCGCCGGAGGGCCGGTGAAACTTCCCGCAGCCGGATCCGCAGGCCGCAATTCATCGTGCAGATGTTCCGCAGGACCGGAAAGCCGGAATGCATCTCGGCCGCCGCGCACCGCGCCCAGGCCCGGGCGCCGCCGTCGGGGGGCCAGACGCCCGGGTGACGTTCGGCGAGATATTCGACTATGGCCAGCGAGTCCCAGACGATCGTCGGGCCGTCGTGCAGGCAGGGCACGAGCCCGCCGGGCGAGAACTTCCGGAACGGCTCCCAGTTGGAGCCCTCCTGGAAGACCATCTGGCGCTCCGCGAAGGGAATGCCCAGGGCCTTCATCAGGACCCAGGGTCGCAGTGACCAGGATGAGTAGTTCT
>CAZTGY010000269.1:0-3354 GCA_964613445.1 uncultured Chromatiaceae bacterium
GATGGCCGAGCAGCCTCTCGATCTCGAACTCAAGATGGAGGAGAACGACCTCTATCAGGAAGAAATCTTCACCGACCGCCGCGTCGGCACGATCCAGCGCCTCACGCCCATCGACCGGACCGGCAAGCCCGACCCGGCGCGGCCGGTGCTCTACGTCGGGCAGACGCAACTGATGTCCCGCATGGGCGCCTTGCCGCTCAGCTTCGAGATCCCCGGCGACTCCCTGGAGCAGGCCGTGCAGAACTTCGCCACCGCGGCCAACGGGGCGCTCGTCGAGACCATGCAGAAGCTGGAGGAGATGCGCCGCGACCAGGCCTCATCGCTGATCGTCCCCGATGCCGCCGGTGGCTTCAGCGGCGGCGGCGGTGGCCTTGGCGGTGGCGGCGGCGTGCCGGGCGGCGGCCGCATCCGCCTGTAGGAGCGCCTTCAGGCGCGATCGGAAGTTCATGGCAGCGCCCGTAGGAGCGCCTTCAGGCGCGACCGGTATCCGTCGCGCCTGAAGGCGCTCCTACAGGCCCAGCTTCGCCAGCGTCAGGCCTGCCGCCCGCTTGCGGGCCGCCTCGTATTCGGCCTCGAGCGCCGGGCGCGCTTCCTTCAGCGCCGGTTCGTCCCACAGGCGGTCGAAGAGGGGTGACGTGCGCATGCGGCCGTAGGGCTGGAGTCCCCGGCCGCGGATGTCCCTGAGCAGCGCCGCGGCGTGCTTCTGGTCGCCGCTCCGGAGCGCGATCGCGATTTCCGCCGTGCCGAACCAGGCGTCGTTCCAGCCCAGCGCACGCAACCGGTCAATTTCCCTGCGGGCCTCGGCGACCGCGCCAGGCAGGCCCGCGGGATCCAGCTGCGCCTGGCTTTCCAGCGCGTAGGCCAGTGCGACCAGCGCCAGGGCCGGCGTGTCCTCCTCGCACACCACCGGCTGGAACTCATCGGCCACGCTACGAAAGCGCTTCTGCGCCTCGGCCGCCTTGCCATCCAGCAGGTCGGCGATGCCCAGCCACAGGCCCGTCCACTGGCGTGAGCAGCCGTGGAACGTGGAGGGAATGCCGGCAAGGGCCGCGGGACTGACCAGCTCTGCCGCCACCCGCCGCAGGGTGCGGGCGTCGCGGCGTGCTACCGCCAGGCTCGCCTCCAGCGACAGCCGCCGGGGCGGATCCATCGAATTGCGATTCTGGGCGATCACCCGGCCTGCCTCGTCGAACCGCTGCAGGTAGATCAGTGCCTCGATCACGGCGTCATTGAAGTAGGGCGCCGTATCGACGCTGCCCGCCCGGCCGACGGCCAATGCCAGCACTTCGTCGTAGTTGCCCTGCTCCAGGCTCACGTGCCAGAGCACCTTCTGCAGCTTCTCGTTCGGCGACAACGTGAGCAGGCGCTGGCCTTCCTTCCGCGCCCGATCGAGCTCGCCCTGCGCGATCAGCGACGACAGGTAGTTGACCTGCACGGCCGGGTTCAGCGGGTCGAGCTGCAGGGCGGTGGCAAAGGACTTCGCGGCCCGGTTGGCGTCGCCCTGCCCGAGCCAGAGCACGCCCAGCCACATCTGCCCCGTCGCATAGCCCGGCTGCAGGCTGACGGCCTTCTGGTACTCGGCGCGCGCGCCCTTCGGGTCGCCCGTGCGCATCAGCACCATGCCCAGCGAGGCATGGGCTTCCGCCAGCTCCGGGTCCAGGTCGAGCGCCTTCAGGGCGTACTGCCGCGCCTTGGGGCTGACCTCCTCCAGCGTCCGGTCCCCGTAGTCCTGCAGCAGGGACCAGGCGTCCGCCAGGCCCGAGTAGGCGAGGGCGTAATCGGGGTCCCGGGCCAGGGCCTGCTCGAAGTGGCCGATGGAGCGCTCGATGCTCTCGCGGGTCCGCTGGTTCCAGTAGTAGCGGCCCAGCAGGTAAGCATCGTGGGCCTGCTCGTTGCCCGTCGCGCCCGCCGCCTGCCGCTGGCCCGTGACGATGGAGGGGGAGATCTGCCGGATGATCGCGTTCGCGACCTCCGCCTGCAGCGAGAGCTTGTTCGAGACCGGCCGCTCGAAGCTCGACGCCCAGATGGGATAGCCCGTGCGGCCGTCGGTCAGCTGCGTCGTCACGCGGAGCTGCGAGTCCGCGATGCGCACGGTGCCCTCGAGCAGCGCCTCGACGTTCAGCTGCCGGGCGATTTCCCGCACGTCCATGGGCTTCGCGCGAAAGGCCACCGACGAGGTCCGCGCCGCCACCCTGAGCCCGCTGACCCCGATCAGCGCATTGCGGATGTCCTCGGCGAGGCCGTCGCTGAAATACTCGTGCTCCGGATTGCCACTCAGGTTGACGAGCGGCAGGACCGCCACCGAGCGGATCTTCGGGCCCGTGGCAGCCGGCGCGGCGGTCGTGCTGGCGGTCGCGCTTCCGGACGGCAGCGGTGGAGCCGGCAGGTCCGTGCCCGCCGGATCGTCCCCGGAATCATCCACCACCACCTTGACGCCGTCGTCCCCGCCGAAGATGACGGCCAGGCCAACCACGGTGACGATGATCAGGCCGATGCCGAGCAGGGCCGAGCGCAGCAGGTTCCGCGCCGTCGTCACGGTCTGGCGCGCCGCCCGGGTGGCGCCGTCCACCGCCCGCTGGACCGGCGTCGACGCGGCGACCGGGACGTCACCGGCGGGCGGGACGCTGGGCACGTCCGGGGGTGGTGGGGCCGGGGCCGGCCGGGCAGCGGCGGCCCGTGCCTCGCCCCCGCCGTTGCCGAGCGGCTCCACCGGCACCATCAGGCTGTAGCCCCGCTTGGGGATCGTCCGGATGAAGCGCCGGTCGCGGCCGGTATCCCGCAGGACGGTGCGGAGTTCCGAGATGCAGCGGGTGACCACGTCATCGGTCACCACCACTCCCTTCCACACGTCGTCGAGGAGCATTTCCCGGGTGACGACCTCGCCGGGGTGCCGGGCCAGGCACACCAGCACGTCCATCACCTTGGGCTCGACGTGCACCCGGTGGCTGCCCTGCCCGATGACCCCCTGGAGGGGGTGCACGTCCCAGTCGCCCACCCGGAAGCCGCGGCGGAGGGCGGCGTCGGTGGCTGGGTCGGGAGTGGGGCTACCGGCGGTCATTCGGGTGCGCTGCTGGCCTCGGTCGGGACGCGCCACTGTACCCCCGCGGACCCAGCCGGACCAGCATCGAGGGACCCCGCAAGTAGTTGAATTTCCGGGGTCCGAATATTTCCCGAAGGTTCCGGGACCATAACTGAGACAAGCCTCGGGATAAGTCCGGGAAGCCTCGGGATTCAGTCCCCCGCCGTGCGGAGACTCCCTCGCCCATCAGCCACGCGATGGGAGAGGCAACGTGCAGCGCATGACACTGGTCCTGATACTGATCCTGGGTGCCGCCAGCGGGCTGGCCCGGGCCG
>CAZTGY010000269.1:3364-4317 GCA_964613445.1 uncultured Chromatiaceae bacterium
CCCGGGCCGCCGGCGCCCCGGCCGGGGGAGCGGCACCCTCGGTGACGGCTTTCGCCTCCGAACTCGACGCCGTGATCGCGGCCAGCGCCGCCGTGAATGCCCGGTCGATCCGGGAGGACCGGGAGTTCCTGGGCGCGGTGCTGCGCCGGGGCGACGACTTCCATTACTCCGTCGTTCCGGGGCATCCCGGCGTGGACCGGATCCGGGTCCGGCTGACGGTGCCGGACGGCTTCCAGCTGGTGGCGCTGTGGCACACCCACGGGGCGGCCGCTCCCGAACGGCGGTACTTCTCCAGCGTGGATGCGGACCTGGTGGCCCGGCTGGGGAAGCCCCTGTACCTGGCCGACCACACGGGGACGCTCCGGGTGCTCCGGCCGGGCGCACCCCGGCTCAACGCCATCGCGGCGCGGCAACTGGGCCTGCCCGGCCGCTCGGGCTTTGCCCGGGGCGAGGAACTGCGCGGGCTGGATGGCGAACAGGTGCGCATTCCGACCCGGACCGGGCCCGGCCTGGCGGTGGCCGTCAGCAACTGACAATTCCCGTCCCCGGGCTTCACATAAGCGGGCTGGTGCCGTCCCGGGCTGTGACCGGGTTGCCATGGCATGACCCTTGCTACTCCTGACCTGTCGGTGAGGAGTAACAGGCCATGACAGTCCAGGTAATCCGGGATCACGAAGTGACCTGCGCGGGGGGGGACTTCCTGCGCGTGTACTGCCAGCGGCGCGACGGCTCGCCGGCCACGTTCGCCACGATCGAGCGGGTGTTCGGCGGGGAGATCCGCACGCGGACCTGGCACTTCCGCACCCTGCTCAGCAACGAGCCCATGGACGAGCAGATCGCGACCCGGTTCGCCGAGGCCTACGCGCAGCGCAAGCACATCCCCGTCGTCTACGTCGAGGTGGTGTAGAGGCACCGGGTTTGGCATCTGGGTATTTGCGCCGCCCGGCGGCGCA
>CAZTGY010000270.1:0-4314 GCA_964613445.1 uncultured Chromatiaceae bacterium
CGCCCAGAAGAACCTGGAAGCCTGGGGCCAGCTGCAGAAATCCTTCCTGGACATGCTGACGCCCCGGACCGGAGGCAGCGGCCAGGCCGATGCACCGCCCGGCGATCAATCCAAGGAATGAGCAGCAAGTTTGTCAGCCGCTGAACCGAAATTCCCGCCCCCGGATCCTGCCGCCTTTGCCCGGGAGCTTGCCGACCTGACGGGCAAGGCCCAGGCCATGTTTGCCGAGCTCATGAAGACGCCTGCGGCGCGCGCCGCCTTCGGGCTGGAGCAGCCGTCGAATCCCGATCCCCTGAACGCCGCGCCGGCGATGCAGGCAGCGGCCCAGCAACTGATGATGGATCCGGCGAAACTCGTCCAGGCCAATCTCCAGCTCTGGCAGCAGCACATGCTGCTCTGGCAGCAGATGTCGTCGTCCATGGTCGGCAATGCGATGGGCCAGGGTGCTGCGCAGCCGGTAGCCGAGCCCGACAAGGGCGACCGCCGGTTCAGGCACCCCGACTGGAGCGAGAACCCGCTCTTCGACTACCTGAAGCAGTCCTACCTGATCACGTCCCGCTGGCTCGTCGAGACCATGTCCACCCTGGCCGGCCTCGACGTGCAGACCGCCAGGAAGGTGGACTTCTACACCCGCCAGTTCGCCGACGCGTTTTCACCCAGCAACTTCGCCTGGACGAACCCGGAAGTGCTGCGCGCCACCTTCGAGACCCAGGGCCAGAACCTGCGCAAGGGCCTCGAGAACTTCCAGCGGGACCTGCAGCGGGGCAACGGCCAGCTGCAGATCACGATGAGCGACCCGGACGCCTTCGAGCTGGGCGTCAACCTCGCCACGACACCAGGCAAGGTGGTCTTCCAGAACGACCTGATCCAGCTGATCCAGTACGAGCCGGTGACGGAGCAGGTGCACCGCACGCCGATCCTCATGGTCCCGGCGTGGATCAACAAGTACTACATTCTGGACCTGACGGCGAAGAAGTCCCTGGTCCGCTGGGCGGTGTCGCGGGGCTACACGGTGTTCGTCGTCTCATGGGTCAACCCGGACGAGACGCTGGCCCACAAGGAATTCGACGACTACCTGACCGAGGGCATCATCGCGGCCCTCGATGCGGTCGAAGTGGCCACCGGCGAGCACGAGGTGCACGGCCTCGGCTACTGCATCGGCGGCACCCTGATCGGCGTGGGGCTGGGCTACCTGGCCGGCATCAATGACCAGCGCCTCAAGACGGCCACCATGTTCACTGCCCAGGTGGACTTCTCCGAGCCCGGCGACCTGGCCGTGTTCATCGACGAGAAGCAGCTCGACAACCTGGACCGGATGATGGGCGACAAGGGCTATCTCGAGGCCCAGGCCATGTTCACCACCTTCAACATGCTGCGGTCGAACGACCTGATCTGGTCCTTCTTCGTCAGCAACTACCTGCTCGGGAAAGAGCCCCAGCCCTTCGACCTGCTGCACTGGAACGCGGACGCCACCCGCATGCCGCGCCGGATGCATCTCTTCTACCTGCGGCAGATGTACCTGCACAACAACCTGGTAAAGCCCGGTGCCGTGACGCTCGCGGGCGTGCCCATCGATCTTACGAAGGTCACCGTGCCCGTCTACCTGCAGGCCTGCCGGGAAGACCACATCGCGCCGTTCCGCTCCGTGTTCAAGGCGCGCCACAACTTCTCCGGTCCCGTGCGCTTCGTGCTGGCGGGCTCGGGCCATATTGCCGGCGTGATCAACCCGCCCGACGCGAACAAGTACCAGTACTGGCTGAACCCGGGCGAGCCCTGGGAAATCGACTCCTGGCTGCGGGGCGCCGTCGAGCATGCCGGCAGCTGGTGGCCCGACTGGGATGCCTGGCTTGCGCCCCAGTCCGGCGGGATGGTGCCGGCCCGGAAGCCCGGCGACGCGGGCCTGAAGGTGATCGAGGACGCGCCCGGCACCTTCGTCAGGTCCCGCGCGTTGTAGGAGCGCCTTCAGGCGCGACCCCCCATGGAATCCGTTGATGCGGTAATCATCGGTGCCGGGGTGATCGGCCTCGCCGCAGGCCGCGCCCTCGCCAATCGCGGCCTGGAAGTCGTCGTCGTCGAGTCGGCGGACGCCATCGGCACAGGCACCAGCAGCCGCAATTCCGAAGTCATCCACGCGGGGCTCTACTACCCCACGGGCTCCCTGAAGGCGCGCCTGTGCGTCGCCGGCCGGGAGATGCTCTACCGGTATTGCGAGTCGAAGGGCATCCGTCACCGCCGCGTCGGCAAGCTGATCGCCGCGACCAGTTCCGATGAGTTGCCCATCCTGGAGAAGTACCTCGCCCAGGCGCGGGCCAATGGCGTAGAAGACCTGCGCTGGGTGGAGCAGGTCGAGGCACAGCGGCTGGAGCCTGCGGTGCGCTGCGTACGGGCGCTGCTCTCGCCGTCCACCGGGATCATCGACAGCCACGAGTACATGTTCGCACTGCAGGCGGACCTGGAGGCCAAAGGCGGCCAGGTGGTGCTGAACAGCCACGTCACCCGCATCGGCCGCACGGGCGACGGCTTCGCGATCTTCACAGGGGACTCAAGGGAACCCGCCGTTCACTGCCGGCGCGTGGTGAACGCGGCCGGCCTGCACGCCCAGGGCGTGGCAGCCACCATCGAGGGACTGCAACGGGCGACCATCCCGCCCCTGTACCTCGCGCGGGGCCACTACTACAGCCTGTCCGGCAAGTCGCCCTTCAACCGCCTCGTCTACCCGGTGGCGGAGGCCGGCGGCCTTGGCGTCCATGTGACGCTCGACCTGGCCGGCACGGCCCGTTTCGGGCCCGACGTGCAGTGGCTGGAATCCATCGACTACAGCTTCAATCCGGAAGCGCGGGCGAGGTTCGCGGCAGCCATTCGCCGCTACTACCCGGATCTCGATGACACGCGACTGACGCCGGGCTACACCGGCATCCGCGCCAAGCTGTCCGGGCCCGGCGAGCCCGCGGCCGATTTCCTGATCCAGGGCCCAGCCGAACATCGGGTGCCCGGCCTCGTGAACCTCTACGGCATCGAGTCCCCGGGCCTGACCTCGGCCCTCGCGAACGCAGAAGAGTTGGCGGCACTCTTGTAGGAGCGCCTTCAGGCGCGATACTTTTTTCGTCGCGCCTGAAGGCGCTCCTACCGCTTCGGCTGCATCTCGCCCGCGTCCAGCCGCCGCATGTAGTCCGCGTAGGCATCCATCGCGCGCCTGCCGAGGAACCACATCACCGGGATGTTCACGAACAGCATGAGCCCGGTGCCGAAGCCGCTCAGGTTGTCGAGCTGGGCGTCGGTCTTCAGGAAGCCCATCGTTGCGACCACGGCGAGGCCGCAGTAGAGCAGCTTGAACGGGGTGAGCCAGCGCTCGCCGCCCAGGAACACCACGCCCTGCTCCGCGTAGTAGCTGTAGCTGATCATCGTGGACAAGGCGAACAGCCACACCACCAGTGTCACCACCCAGCGGCCGAGCCCGGGCAGCACCGAATCGAAGGCCACCGCGGTCAGGGTGGCGCCCACGTAGCTCACGTAGACCCCGCCGTCGTTCAGCTGGGGCTCGAGCCGGCTCGCCAGGCTGTCCCAGCGGAGCAGCGGGCCCGACTCGCCCATCGCCACGTGGCCCGTGAGACGGTGCAGGTCGTTGCCGCTCTGGGGATTGGGGTCGCCGCGCACGACCGCGAAGACATCCTCGCCTCCCGTCCAGGCGCCGGTCAGCCGGGCGGGCGCGGCCTGCTCCGGCAGCGACCAGACACCGGGGCTCACCAGCACGGGCCGCGTGCCCACAGGCAGGCTCGCCTCGGCTGGCCGGTTCCAGGTGCCGGTGACGATGATCACGAGGGCGGTCAGCGTGCAGACGAAGATGGTGTCGATGAAGGGCTCGAGCCCCGCAACCACGCCTTCGCGCACCGGCTCGTCGGTCCGGGCGGCCGAGTGGGCGATGGGCGAGGTACCCTGGCCGGCCTCGTTGGAGAAGATCGCGCGCTTCATGCCGTAAAGGAAGGCGTAGCCCATGGTGCCGCCGATGAACGCGCCGCCGGCTTCCGCCGGGGTGAACGCCGACCGGAGGATCAGGGCAAACATGGCCGGGATCTCGCTGGCGTGCGCCGCCAGCACGTACATCGCACCCAGGAAATAGATGCCGATCATGACAGGCACCAGCGCGCCCGCCACGCGCCCGATCCGGTGGATGCCGCCGATGATCACGAGACCAACCAGCACCGCGAGGATCACCCCCGAGACGATGCTCGGCACGCCGACATAGTTCTCCGTGATGTTGCCCACGTTCCAGGCCTGGAACATGTTGCCGCCGGTGACGACCATCACGAGAAGCGT
>CAZTGY010000271.1:0-3036 GCA_964613445.1 uncultured Chromatiaceae bacterium
CGTCGCTGGCGGCGCTGAACGAGCACTTGGGCAATGCCTGCCGGGCGGCGTGGGCCGAGCTCCGCCACCCGGAGGATCCGGAGCGGTCGGTGGCCGAGTGGCTGGCTGCCGAGCAACCGCAACTGCTGCCCATGCCGCGGGCCTTCGACGGCTACATCGAGCAGCCGGTGCGGGTCTCGGGCACCTGCCTGGTCTACCTGCAGCGGAACCGCTACAGCGTGCCGGCCGAGTACGCCCACCGCATCGTCAGCCTGCGGGCCTATCCGGAAGAAGTCGTGGTGGTCGCCGACAGCCAGGTCATCGCCCGGCACGTCCGGCGCTTCGAGCGCTACCAGACGGTCTACGACTGGCAGCACTACCTGAGCGTGGTGGCCCGCAAGCCCGGGGCGTTGCGCAACGGCGCGCCGTTCGCCGAGCTGCCGTTGCCGTTCCAGCGCTTGCAACGGCAGCTGCTGCGCCAGGACGGCGGCGACCGGATCATGGCCCTGGTGCTGGCCGCCGTGCCGACCCACGGCGTGGAGGCCGTGCAGGTGGCGGTCGAGCTGGCGCTGGACGCCGGCCGGCCCAGCGCCGATCACGTGCTGAACGTGCTGGCCCGGCTGCAGGCCCCCAGCCGCCGGGTCGAACCGGCGGCCACGTCCTTGAGCCTGCAGGAAGAACCGCAGGCCAACGTCCAGCGTTACGACACCCTGTTGAACAAGGAGACCACCCATGTCGACTGAACTGATCACGCGCCTCAAGGACCTCAAGCTCTACGGCATGGCCCAGTGCTGGCCGGAGCAGCTGGCCAAGACCCGCCATGGCGAGTTCGACGCCGAACAGCTGATGGCGGAACTGATCTCGGCGGAAGCCGCCGAGCGGGACCTGCGCTCGCTCGCCTACCAGCTGCGCTCGGCGCGCTTCCCGGCCCACCGGGACCTGGCCGGCTTCGACTTCACCGGCACGCCCATCGACGCCGCCCTGGTCCGGCAGCTGCACGGCGGGGAGTTCATCGCCAGCGCCCAGAACGTGGTCTTCGTTGGCGGCCCGGGCACCGGCAAGACCCATCTCGCCACCGCCATCGGCATGGAGGCCATCGCCCGCCACGGGCGCCGGGTCCGGTTCCTGTCCACGGTCGAGCTGGTCAACGCCCTGGAGCTGGAGAAGGCCGCCGGCAAGCAGGGCCAGCTGGCCTACCGGCTGACCCACGTGGACCTGGTGATCCTGGACGAGCTCGGCTACCTGCCGTTCAGCCCGAGCGGCGGGGCCCTGCTGTTCCACCTGCTCGCCAAGCTCTACGAAACGACCAGCGTGGTCCTGACCACCAACCTGAGCTTCACCGAGTGGTCGGGGATCTTCGGCGACGCTAAGATGACCACGGCGTTGCTCGATCGGCTCACCCACCACTGCCACATCGTGGAGACCGGCAATGACTCCTGGCGCTTCCGGCACAGCAGCGGTGAACGGGCCACGGCACGTTCCCGGACCCGCCCTCGCAAAGACAAAGGAGGTGCGGAAGGACCCGAGTTATCCACAACTGAGACGGTCTAAGCAACCGGAAATAGACGGGTCAGTTTTACTTGAAAAGCCCGGGTCAATAATGGGTGGAAAACAACATTCTCTACCCCAAAACCGATGTGCCACGACTTCCCCGTCACATGGGCTGACTCGCCGCTCACCGTAGCGGACTCTGCAGCCACCCGGTACCCGGTGGCTGCGTCATAGGTATATTTAGTTCGAGTCCTGGACCCGCCAAAGTAGTCGTCGTCATGCGCTGCACGAGCGTGCCGACTTCCGTCCGGAGTTTGGGCGAGCGCGTGCATCGCTTCCGATGCTACTCGCCGAGGCCGCAATCTGGCTAGTGCGAGGCCCAGAGGCGGTGCACGGTAGATTGCGGGCATGGTGAGCCGTCGCTCGCTCACATCGCGAGCGAAACAGACGGCGGTTCTGTAGCCTGGACCCTGGCGCGCCTATCCAAAGCCCCACTGTTCCCGGGGTCTCTGGAATGGCAACGGCCCTGACGGCAGCAGATGCCCGACGGTGGCCAGCAAGGCCCCGATGGGATGACGGGCCGCCGCGTGGCGCAGGTCGTCCGCCGTCACGTGCAGGTAGATCTGTGTGCTGGTGATCTGGCGGTGGCCGAGCAGATCGCGGATCGTCACGAGGCCGACGCCGGCGCGCACCAGGTGTGTCGCGAACGTGTGGCGCAGCCGGTGCGGTGAGAGGGTAATCCCGACGCGGCTGCGCTGCCCCCAGGTGCGCACGCGTTCGTAGACGGCGCCACGTGACAGCGGTCGACCGAAGCGCGAGCGAAAGAACGGTGCCGTCGGCAGTGCTGGGCCGCGGGCCTGGACGTAGGCGCGGAGCACGTCGGTAAGTTGGGGGTTGAGGGGAATGGTCCGCTCGTGGCCACCCTTGCCGCGCACCGTGATCGTGAGACGGGTCAGATCGACGGCGCCACTGCGGACGGTGGCGCACTCGGTGGCGCGGATGCCGGTGCCGTACAGCAGAGCCAGCAAGGCCCGATCCCGCAGGCCGATGACGGTGTCGGCTTTAGGTTCCCCGAGGAGTCGACCGACCTGCGCGGCATCTAGCGCCACCGGCAGCTTGCGCGGCACGGCCTTGATCGAGGGAAAGCCGGCGAGCGGGTTGGCGGTGTGATCGAGATGGCCCATCGCCACGATGGCGCGGTAGAAGCTGCGCAGGACCACCAGCTGCCGGTTGACGGCGGCGTCGCCGTTGCCGCGCGCCTCCCGCAGGTGCTGCAGGTACTCCAGCACGTCCCGGGCTGTCACCCGGTCCGGCGGTCGGTCCGCACGGGACAGGCGGATCCAGGCGCTGAACTGGGTGAGGACGGACTCGTAGGCCACCAGGGTGAGGGGCCGCAGGCCGCGGGCGACGCAGTGGGTGCGGATGTAGAGGGCAATCCAGTAGGACCAGGTCATGACGGTTCTCCAATGGGCAAGGTGCGCACGGCCGCCTCGGGACGCTGCGGCAACACGTGCAGGTAGACGCCCGTCTCGTGGGGGCTGCGGTGGCCCATGAGCGAGGCGATGA
>CAZTGY010000271.1:3046-4271 GCA_964613445.1 uncultured Chromatiaceae bacterium
GTCGCGAAGCTGTGGCGCAGGGTGCGGGCCGTGACGCCGGCCCGCAGGCCGGCCCGGGTGGCCGTGGCCGTCACAACCTCGCAGACGTCCTTTGCCCGGATCCGGCGGGTGAGAAAGTGGGTCCGGAACAGCGCGCCGCGCCGGCCGAACTCCAGGAGATAGGCCAGGAGCTCGGTGTACAGCACCTCCGGAATCGGCACGGTGCGCGGCCGGTCACCCTTGGCCTTCTGCACCACCAACTCATGGCGTTCGCGGTTGACGTCGGCCACGTTCAGGGCGCACAGCTCGCTGGTGCGCAGGCCGCAACCATAAAGCAGCAGCACGATCAGGCGGTCCCGGCGGGCGGTCGGGCCGGGGCCGGCCGTGGCCTGGACGAGGCACTCGGCCTCCTCGAGGGTCAGGGACTGGGGCGCAGTCTTCTTCGCTGTGTGCTGCAGACTGAAGCCGTCGAGCACGTTGCGCTCGGCGCGGCCGCTGCGCCAGGCGTAGTTCAGCAGGCCGCGGAGGTGGCTCAGGTACTTGGCCAGGCAGGTGTCCGTCCGGCCCCGCTGCCGCTCGGCCTCGAGCCAGTGCAGGTAGTCCTCCAGGCCGAGGCGCCAGAGATCCACGCCGGGACGCCGGTGCGCGAGGCCGGCCACTGCCCGGCGCAGCGTGCAACGGACATCGATGACGGTGCGTGGGGCTTTGCGGCTGACCTTGTCCAGGTAGACGAGGTAGCCCTCGACTAGGGGATCCAGTGGAGCCACGGTCGGCGCGTTCATGCGGCCTCCCGCTGGGCCAGCCAGTCGTTGAGCGGGTGGGCGCGCATGGCGGCGCGGCGCTGCGGGTCGGCGATGTGCACGTAGCGCACGGTGGTCGCAATCCCCGAGTGGCCGAGGATCCGTTGCACCTGGGCCAGGTGCACGCCCGCCTCCAGCAGGTCCGAGGCACAGGTGTGCCGGAACTGGTGCAGGCTGCGGATCGAGACCCCGGCGCGGCGCGCCAGGCGGTGGACGGTGTTGCTGATCGCCTGAGCCGTCAGGCGTTCGCCGCACCGGGTCACCAGCAGGGCTCGTTCACCGAGTGTCCCCGCCTGCTCCAGCCGGTTGTGCCGGCGTGGCAGGTACGCTTCGAGGCAACGCTGGACCAACTCGGGCAGCGGCACGCAGCGCTCCTGGCCGGTCTTGCGGCCATCGATCCGCAACGTGCCCACCGCCCGATCGAAGTGCTGCACGTCCAGGCGCTC
>CAZTGY010000272.1:0-4003 GCA_964613445.1 uncultured Chromatiaceae bacterium
AATTTCGTGTCGCGCCTGAAGGCGCTCCTACGAGGCGCTCCTGCAAGTCGACTTTCCCCGCGAAGAGCCCATGTTCGGCGGGTGCCGGGGCTGCACCATCCTTCTACAGTGGGCGCATGCCTCGCGTCCCCACAGGACAGCACGCATTGCGCCGCGGCCGGGTGTCGATCCGGGGCCAGTACTACCACGTCACCTGCGCCACGGCGGACCGCGCGCGGGTCTTCCTCGACTGGCAGACCGGGCTTCCCGTCGTGGCTGCGCTCCGTGCCGCGCAACACGCCGGCGATGCTCACACCCTGGCCTACTGCCTGATGCCGGATCACCTGCACTGGCTGCTGAAACTCGGCAAGCCGACACTGGCCAACGTCGTGGGGCAGATGAAGGGGCGGTCATCCCGCGCGAGCCGGCCGATTGACGGTCGCCTCTGGCAGCGTGGCTACTACGACCACGCGATCCGCACCGACGAGAACCTGCGGAACGTCGCCCGCTACATCGTCGCCAACCCGCTGCGCGCCGGGCTGGTGAAGCACATAGGCGACTATCCCCTCTGGGACAGCGTCTGGCTGTAGGAGCGCCTTCAGGCGCGATCCCGATTTCGTATCGCGCCTGAAGGCGCTCCTACGGGCTCGCGCCTGAAGGCGCTCCTACGACAGGCCGTAGATCTTCAGCACGTTGTCCCGCATCAGCTTCCGCCGCACCTCGGGCTTGAAGCCCAGCTCGTCGATGTCCTGCACGGTGCGGGCGAAGGGCAGCACCGGGAAGTCGGTGCCGAAGAACACCTTGTCCTGGCCCTGGCTGTTGATGTAGCGCCTGAACGACTCGGGCCAGTACTTGGGCCGGTGGGCGTCGGAGCCGATGAACACGTTGGCGTGCTTCCAGGCCATGGCGACCATCTCGTCGTGCCAGGGGATGCCCACGTGGATGCCGAGCAGCTTCAGCTCGGGGAAGTCGCAGGCGACGGCATCGAGGGTGATCGGGCGGCCCACGCTGCGGCAGGGGAAGTCCGGCGCGTAGATCATGGACTGGCCCACCTGCATCTGGATGGGAATGCCGAGCTCGCAGCACTTGGTATAGAAGGGGTAGACCTTGGCGTGGTCGGGCGCCAGCTCGAACCAGTGGGGGTAGAAGTGGGCGCCGATGAAGCCCAGGTTCTTCACCGCGTGCTCCAGTTCCCGCACGCCCTTCATGCCGGTGTAGGGGTCGATGCCGGCCAGTCCGCTGAAGCGCTTCGGGTACTGCGCCACGGCCTTCGCGACGATCTCGTAGGGCATGTGGTAGCAGCCGGGCAGGCCGGGGCGCCCGGACCGGGCGGCGATCAGGAAGGCCCGCTCGATGCCGGCGGCGTCGAGCTGATCGAGCATCTGCGGGAGGCTGATGCCCTTCGACACCATGCCCTTGTCCGCATTCATCTTGCCGGAGAAGAAATCCGTGCCCCAGGCGGGGCGCTGGGCCAGGGCCTCGTCGGTCCAGATGTTCACGACGGCGTCGATGGCCTGGTAGTCGTACTTGCTCATGGTCGGGGTCCGCAGGGCTGTTCCGGGGGCAGCATTGTAAGGGCAGGACCGGGCTGTAGGAGCGCCTTCAGGCGCGACGGTCAAAGGCTGTGCCCCGGTTCTGCCCGGTCGCGGCTGAAGCCGCTCCTACCGGGGGAATGCCGGTGCTATGCTTGCCGCCTGTCTTAGGGGTGGCCCGGCGCGACGCGCCCGGCCTGAGATCCGCAAGGGAACCCTCTGAACCTGATCCGGCTAGTACCGGCGTAGGGACAAGACGCACGTCTGTCGGCTTCCCCTCGCCATTGCCCAGCCGGATCGCCCGTCGCGGAGGTCCGTGGAATGGCTGTCGTTCGTGCCCGTAGGAGCGCCTTCAGGCGCGACCGACTTTTGGGGTCGCGCCTGAAGGCGCTCCGTCTGGTGCTGGCCTGGCCGGCGCATTCAGCGCCCGCCCCGGAGATCGTCGTGGTCGCCTCCCAGCTGCGGGAGGCCGAGCTCGCCACCGTGCCGGCCAGCGTCACGCTGCTCGACGCGGACGCCATTGCCGCGGGCTCCGTCCAGCACTTCGAGGAACTGACGCCCCTGGTCCCCAACCTGAACTGGAGCGGCGAGGGGTCCCGGGCCCGCTACTTCCTGGTCCGCGGCACGGGCGAGCTGGAGCAGTACGAGGGCGCGCCGAACCCGTCCGTGGGCTTCATCGTGGATGACATCGACCTGTCCGACATCGGCGGGGTGGCGACCAGCTTCGACGTGGACCGCATCGAGGTCCTGCGCGGCCCCCAGGGCACCCGCTACGGCGCCAACGCCCTGGCGGGCCTCATCTACGTGCAGACCGCCAACCCGGTGGCGGCGCCCGGGGCGGAAGTGACCGTCACCGGGGGCGACGACGGCACGTGGGCCCTCGGTGGCGTGGCGAGCGGCCCCGTGGCGGGGACCGGCGAGGCGCTCACTTACCGGGTGGCCGTCCAGCAGTACGAGAGCGACGGCTTCCGCCACAACGCGTACCTCGGCCGCGACGACACCTCCGGCCAGGACGAGCTGACCGCCCGCGCCAAGCTGCGCTGGGTGGGCGACGCGGCGACCGTGCAGCTCACCGCCTTCCACGTGGACCTCGACAACGGCTACGACGACTTCGCCATCGACGGCGGCTACACCACCTGGTCCGACAAGCCCGGCGAGGATTCCCAGCGCACCGACGCGGCCGCCCTGCGCGCCACGCTCCCGGTCGGCGACGTCGCGGAGCTCGTCAGCATCACCGGCGTGGCGAGCTCCGACATCGTCTACGGCTTCGACGCGGACTGGGGCAACGACGACTTCTGGTCGCCCTACCAGTACGACTTCACCCAGCGCTTCGACCGGCAGCGGGACACCGTGAACCAGGAGCTCCGTCTCGTGTCGGCCCCCGGCGGCCGGATCTTGGGGTCGGACTGGATCCTCGGCGCCTACGTCCTCTCCCTCGAGGAGCAGAACCGGCGCGTGGATACCGGCACCTGCGGCGCCAGCGCCTGCGGCGTCGAGATCGTGCTCGACGAGACGCCGGTGGCCAGCGACTACGACGCCACCAGCCTCGCGTTCTTCGGCGAATTGTCCCGGCCCGTGGGCGAGCGCACCACGCTGGCGGGCGGCCTGCGCTGGGAGCAGCGCGATGCCGAGTTCCGCGGCCAGCCCGGCAGCCAGTTCAGCCCCCGGGACGACATGCTGGGCGGCGACTTGAGCCTGACGCACCAGCTCCGGGAGTCCCTAACCCTCTGGGCGCGCGTCGCCCGGGGCTACAAGGCGGGGGGCTTCAACGCGTCCCTCGTCGGGGTGCCGGGGGCCGAGGGCCAGCTCGAGTTCCAGCCCGAGTACCTGTGGAACTACGAGGTGGGCACGCGCGTCCGGTCCGGCGACGGGCGCGTCGCCGCGTCCCTCGGCGTCTTCTACCAGGACCGTGACGACCTGCAGGTGAAGATCCCGCGCCAGTTCGTGGCCGGCGATCCCACCACGTTCCTGTTCTCCACCACCAACGCGGAGTCGGGGCACACGGCGGGCCTGGAGCTGGAGGGCACCTGGCAGCCCGTCGAACCGCTCGCGCTGGGCGCCGCGCTCGGCTTCCTCGACACGGCGATCGACCGCTTCAGCGCGCGCCCCGAGCTCGAGGGCCGCGAGCTGGCCCACGCGCCGCGCTACACCGTCGCGCTCAACGCCACCTGGCGCGCCCCGGGCGGCTGGTTCGCCCGGGCGGATTACACGGGCAGGGACGCCTTCGCCATCGACTACTGCCAGGCGGCGGACTGCAACGACCCGGAGACGGACGCCTGGCAGGCCCTGGACCTCCGGGCCGGCCGGGAGTGGGGCGCCTGGTCGGTCGAGGCCTGGTGCCGGAACGTGCTGGACGAGGAGTACGCGGTGCGGGGCTTCTACTTCGGCAACGAGCCGCCGGACTTCGCGCAGACCCTGTACACGCGCCTCGGAGACCCCCGCCACGCGGGCCTGACCATCAAATACCGCCTGTAGGAGCGCCTTCAGGCGCG
>CAZTGY010000272.1:4013-4253 GCA_964613445.1 uncultured Chromatiaceae bacterium
CGCATCACGGTGGAACTGAGCCTCTACCCGCTGGCCAACGACTTCGTCGGCCCCATCACCGACTTCATCCTGGAGCTCCGGCGGGAACCGGGCATCGAGATCGTCACCAACCAGATGAGCACCCAGGTGCGCGGCGAGTTCGACGCCGTGACGGGCGCGGTCACCCGCTGTGCCCGGGCCGCCATGGAGCGCGTCCACCCGGTCGTGCTGGTCGCCAAGTTCCTGAATGCGGACCTGGCG
>CAZTGY010000273.1:0-403 GCA_964613445.1 uncultured Chromatiaceae bacterium
TTGGGACGGGAATTTGGATTCCGACCCTAGCCTCCACTCCCACGTCTCCGCCTCCGCCTAAAATGCTGCTTGGCCCGGGTGGCGAAACTGGTAGACGCTGCGGACTTAAAATCCGTTGCCCCTAACAGGGCGTGCCGGTTCAAGTCCGGCCCTGGGCACCATCTTCTCGACGCGGAGCGCGATTGGCGGACTTCAGGGCCGGGCGCGGCAGTCGTATCGGAGGCGGAAATTGCCGATGGCGACCAGGTCGCCATGCTCCAGATTCTGGCTGCAGGTCACAACGCCATTCACCTGCGTGCCATTGGTACTGCGCAGGTCGACGACCGTGACGGCCTCGGGTGTGATGATCAGCGCAGCGTGGTGCCGGCTGACATAACGGCTGTCGAGCCGGAGGCCACTGGTT
>CAZTGY010000273.1:413-4229 GCA_964613445.1 uncultured Chromatiaceae bacterium
TTGGGCTCCTGCCTATGACCAGCCGCCCAGGCTCGAGGGCGCACCGCTCGATGATGGCGCCATCCAGCATGACGACCAGGGTGCCCGGTGCAACGTCACCGGTTCCTGCCGAGTCCCGCGGCGGGCTGCTGCCGGGTACCGGGGATCCTGGCGCCGGTCCTGGCTTGCTGACCGGGATGACCCAGGCCAGCGCTCGGTCCAGATCGAATCGTTCCCGCGTGAACTCCCGGAGCCCGGCCATGCCCGGTGAGTCCAGTACCCGGTGCAGTGCCCGCGAGCCCGTGAGCAGGAAGGTCATCGCCGGGGTTGCGCCGGCGCGGACCTTTGACAGGGCCTGCATGAACTCGAGCACCCGCGGTCCGCAGTGCTCTGTCGACTCGACGATTGCTACGGTCCTTCGTCCGCGGGCACCTTCATGCCGGAGGAAGACGACCAGGAGGTTGTGCAGGTCGTCAAGCCGTGCCTGGGCGATTTCAAAACCAAGCTGCTCCAGGCAACCGGCGAGAAACGCGTGGACGCTGTCCGTGGGCTTCGTGACCTGCACGACATGGAGGTCCTCGCGTGCATCGAGGGTGGAAGTGGCACGTGCGATGAGTTGGCTCATGGGCGGGGCCGACCCCGTCAGGATGCCAAACGAGCGATGCCCCCGGAGGCAACGATTGATGTAGGCAAGCCCGGCCGTCACACCCGCCGGGTCAATGTCGGGGCTCGCCGCCTCGCTGCGTCTGGCGGTAGCCGGATTCAGGCCGGTGAGCTCGAACAGTGCGGCCATAGTGGAAACTCCGTTGGTGGGCGGCAGCCAGTCCGACTTATGCTTTGGCACGCGGGAAGCCATGGGGACCCCCGGTGTGGTTTGCCGATAACTGACTTGTGAAGTTGAGTCTAAGTATCGGTTCCCCTTATGTAAAGCCAGTGCCCGACGGCCTGGACCTGTGGCAACTCAAGCTCGCGAAGTCAGTGCAGTAAAGCGCCGTAGAAACTTGTTTTGAATACACAATTCGGGGAGGATGGCGCGCCGTTCGGGGTGGGCGGTCGATCCTTTTCAACCGGGCTTCGAACCGGCTTCTGGAGGCGGGCGTGCTGGCAGGCGCGGGTTTGACCCTTTGGCGCGGAACGACTTTCCTCTTCGAGGACCTGTCTTTCATTGTTCCAGCAGGAACCGCTCTGCTGATCGAAGGGTCCAACGGCACGGGAAAGACATCCCTGCTTCGGGTCATTGCCGGACTGACCCTGCCGGAGTCCGGAACGGTAACCTGGAGGGGAGGCGACTTCCGCGAGCAGACCCGGGCAGGCCGGCTGCGCATGGCCTTTTCTGGTCACTCCCTGGCCCTCAAGTCCGAGCTCAGTACCCGCACGAATCTCGAATTCTTCGCGCGATTGTCGGGCAGGTTGCGACAGGTGGGGGAAATCCTCGAGTTGACGGGCCTCAACAACTGCGCCGACCTGGACGTGCGCCAACTCTCGGCGGGCCAGAAGCGACGGGCGGCCCTTGCGCGTCTCCTGCTCTCGAACGCAGAGCTCTGGCTGCTGGATGAGCCACAGACCAGCCTCGATGCTGCCGGCCGCCAGTTCGTGCAGGCTGCGATACGCCGCCATCTGTCGCAGGGTGGCACCGTCGTCGTTGCGGCCCACCAGGACCTGGATTTCGGCAGCGAAACGTTCTCGCGGCTACGAATGGGTGAGGCCTGATCATGGTGACACCTGCAGGATCTGCCGCGGCGGTCGAGCCAATGGAAGGCCAGGTCGTCGGCTTGCTGAATCTGTTCCGTGCCGTGTTCGTCAGGGACCTGCAGGTCGGCCTTCGGCGCTGGACCGATGCCAGCAATGCGGCACTGTTCTTCATCCTGGTCGTTACGCTGTTCCCCCTGGCTATCAGCCCGAAACCCGAGATCCTCCGTATGATCGCGCCGGGAGTGATCTGGATCGCCGCACTTCTGGCTACGCTGCTTTCCCTGCACCTGCTGTTCAGGTCCGACCTGGAGGATGGCACCCTCGAACAGCTGCTTACCGTGCCCTACCCCCTGGGCTGGATGCTTCTCGCGAAGACGCTGGCGCATTGGGTGATCACCGGCTTGCCCGTCGTCGTCATGGCACCCGTCCTGGCAATCACCTACCATCTGCCTGCATCGGCGGTGGGCGTGCTGACGCTCAGCCTCCTGTTGGGCACCCCGACCCTGAGTATGCTGGGGTCGATCGGTGCCGCACTGACAGCCGGCCTGCGGGGCGCGGGAGTGCTGCTGGCGTTCATCGTGGCACCCCTGATGTTGCCGGTGCTCATGCTCGGTGCGAGGGCCACGGACCTCGCCTTGGCCGGCGAGAACGTAACGGGGCCCCTGTACCTGCTGGCAGCCTTGCTCGTCCTGTCGATCAGCCTGGTGCCAGTCCTGGTCGCCGGCGCGATTCGGATCAGCACCGACTAGTCGGCAGCAAAGGAACGCACATCGATGTGGAACTGGTTCTTCAAGCTGGCCTCGCCGCCACATTTCTACGCGCTCGCCGGCAAGCTGAGCATCTGGCTGCTGGTTCCCGCCATCCTCCTGCTTGCCGTGGGAGCCTGGGGCGGCCTCATCCTGGCACCGCCGGACTATCAGCAGGGTGATGCCTTCCGGATCATTTATGTCCATGTCCCCAGCGCCTACCTGTCGATGATGATTTACGTGACCATGGCAGTCACGGGGGCCATTGGCCTGATCTGGCGTATCAAGCTGGCACATGCGGTGGCGGCGAGCTGCGCGCCCATCGGGGCATCGTTCACCTTCGCCGCCCTGGTGACGGGGGCGGTCTGGGGGAAGCCCATGTGGGGCACCTACTGGGAGTGGGATCCCCGCCTGACGGCGGAGCTCATCCTGCTGTTCCTGTACTTCGGTTACATGGGATTGCGGGGCGCTTTCGAAAACCTGGCGCAGGCCGACCGCGCCAGCGCAATACTGGCAATTGCCGGCGTGGTAAACGTCCCGATCATCCACTTCTCCGTGATCTGGTGGGCCAGCCTGCACCAGGGTCCCACGCTGTCCAAGCTGGAGGCGCCCTCGATTGCCCTGGGCATGCTGTGGCCATTGCTGACCATGATCCTGGCCTTCACCCTGTTCTTCCTCGGCATCCTCGCGATGCGGGTGAGGGCAGAAGTGCTGGAGAGGGAAGTGCAGTCGCGCTGGGCCCAGGACGTGCTGCGTGGCGCCAGCCCCGTAGGCGTAAACTCATGAGTGGATTCCTTGCCTTCGACGGCTACACGGGCTATCTGTTGGTTGCCTACGGCGTCACAGCGCTTGTGGTGATCGGTAACGTGTTTGCAGCCCGCCGGCAGTTTCGCCGGACCCGCGAGCGCTTGCGGGAGCAGGTGGAGCGGCGGATTGACCGGCGTCCGCGACCGGTATCCGCAGGTGCGGCCCAGGTTGACGGGCAAGCCGGTGGCAAGGGTGGAAACGAGGCCGCAGTCGGGAGACGTATATGACCCCACGTCGTCAAAGAATGCTGGTCGTCAGCCTGGTGCTGGCGGGTGTTGCCGTCGCAGTTGGGCTCTCCCTGCGGGCCTTTCAGGAGAACCTGTTGTTCTTCTACACGCCGTCGCAGGCCCTGGCTGGTGAGCCCCCCGCCGGCAAGAAGTTCCGGCTTGGTGGTCTGGTAGAGAAGGGCAGTGTGCGACGCGAATCCGGTGCCCTTGAAGTCCGCTTCGACGTCACCGACAACAAGGATCGCCTTACGGTTTCCTACTCGGGCGTGCTTCCCGACCTGTTTCGCGACGGGCAGGGCGTGATTGCCATGGGTTACCTGGAGCCGAATGGCGTGTTTCGTGCCGAGGAAGTGCTCGCAAAGCAC
>CAZTGY010000274.1:0-4214 GCA_964613445.1 uncultured Chromatiaceae bacterium
GGCTGCGGCCCACTTGATGAGCCCCAGGGCCCGTATGAAGCCCCGCGGCATCGGCAGGCCGCTGATCGGGAAATTGTCCACCGCGCGCTGGGTCTGCGCACCCCAGAGGGCCTGCTCCGGCACCCGCAACTCGCCCATGCTGTCGCGTTCGACGCGATAACCCTTGTTAGCCATCAATTCTCTCCTGATCAATGCCGGGGGCCACTCGCGGCGCTGGTTTAGCCCACGACGACCATCCTTGTTGGTGTATGATTTGGGGGCTGAATTATAGGGTTTTTCCCCGCAACGGATATGGATCGGGAATCGCTTACCGCAATTTCTCCGCTCGACGGGCGGTATGCCGCAAAGACGGACTCCCTCCGGAACATCTTCAGCGAGTACGGACTGGTGCGTTTCCGGGTTCTGGCAGAGGTTCGCTGGGTGCAATTCCTGGCCCAGGAACCCGGCGTGGACGGGCTGGGACCCCTGTCCCCGGTCGTCAATGATGTCCTGAGCGCGCTCGCCGAGCAGTTCGGCCCGGACGATGCCCGGCAGGTCAAGGAAATCGAGCGACGGACCAATCACGACGTCAAGGCCGTCGAGTACCTGATCGCAGAGCGCCTCGCGCACGACGCGGACCTCAACCGAATCAGGCACTTCCTGCACTTCTGATGCACTTCCGAGGACATCAACAACAACGCCTACGCCCTCATGCTCCGGCATGGACGGGACGACCTGCTGCTTCCGCAGCTTCGCCAGGTGGTCGCCGTACTCGACGCCATGGCGCGCGCCCTGGCCGAGGTTCCCATGCTGGCCCGGACGCATGGCCAGCCCGCCAGCCCGACGACCATGGGCAAGGAGCTCGCCAACAGCGCCTGGCGCCTGAAGCGGCAGCTGCAGCAGCTTCGCGCCGTGGAGCCCCTCGCCAAGATGAACGGCGCCGTTGGCAACTTCAACGCACATCGCGTCGCCTATCCGGGTGTCGACTGGCCCGGGGTTTCACGTCGGTTCATCGAGTCACTCGGCCTGGTCTGGAATCCTTACACCACCCAGATCGAGCCCCACGACTGGATTGCCGAATACTGCCACTGCCTGAGCCGTTGCAATGTGATCCTTCTGGACCTCGCCCGCGACCTCTGGGGCTACATCTCGATCGGCTATTTCCGGCAGCGCAAGGTCGACTCCGAGGTCGGCTCCTCGACGATGCCGCACAAGGTCAACCCGATCGATTTCGAGAATGCCGAGGGCAATCTCGGCATTGCCAATGCGCTCCTGGCGCATTTTGCGGAGAAGCTCCCCGTTTCCCGCTGGCAAAGGGACCTCAGCGACTCCACGGTCCTGCGCAATGTCGGCGTTGCGATTGGCCATGGCACGCTCGCCGCCCAATCCCTGCTCACGGGACTGCGCAAGCTGGACGCCGATGCGCCGCGCATGCGCCTGGAGCTGCAGCAGTCGTGGGAAGTCCTCGGCGAAGCGGTCCAGACGGTCATGCGGCGCCACGGTCACGCCGATGCGTACGAGCGGCTGAAGGAACTCACACGCGGCTCGGCCATGAGCCGGGAATCGCTCGCGGCGTTCCTCCGGACCATCGACCTGCCTGCTGCAGAGCGGGATCGGTTGCTCGAACTGACCCCTGAGGCATATACGGGCGATGCCGCCCGCCTGGCCCGCCTGGCAGCCGATTCCGAACCGTGACGCGGCGTTTGGCAGCCTCGGGCGCCGCCAAACGTGACCCAGTTGGCACATCACGGGTCGGTCGCCTTCGTACAATCAGGCGTGGCCAGCGGCAATACACCAGGCGAAATGCAATCGGAACGGACGCAGGGCCGCCGCTGGGTCATTGCGACCATGGAGGACAGCCTGGCGGCAGCCGTCGAAATCGCGAGCGTGGCGAGGCGCGGCATTGCGATCCTGACTCCCGATCTGGAACCCGGCGTCTACGACCACGAGCAGTTTCTCGAGATCGTCAAGCGTCTGGTCCTGGCGGAGCGCTTCGCCCGTGTCCGCGTCCTCATTTCGGACCCGCAACGAACGATCCGCCTGGGCAACCGGCTGGTGGGTCTCGGACGCCGCCTGAATACCTATGTCGAATTCCGCAATGTGCACGACGACTATCGTGAACATCGCGAGGCGTTCCTGCTGGCAGATGACGTGGCACTCCTGTATCGGATCAACCACGCTCGATGGGAGGGCATTGCAGACACCTACGAGCCCGCCGTCGCCCGCCGTTACCTGGCCCTTTTCGAGGAGATCTGGGCCGCGTCCGAGACCTCCCGTGAGCTCCGCCAGCTGCGCGTATAGCCCGTCGTCCGTGCGGTGCTGAACCACGACCTGGCGGGATTGAACCCCGAACTTACCGTGGCCGCCGTTGTCGAGCGCAATGGGCGCTACATGCTGGTGGAGGAGCGGGTCTCAGGCCGCCTCGTCCTGAACCAGCCTGCCGGACATGTGGAGCCGGGAGAAAGTCTCGCAGAGGCGGTGGTCCGGGAGGCGCTGGAGGAAACCGCCTGGTCCTTCGTCCCTGAAGCAATCGTCGGCATCTATCTCTGGGGCCGGGATATCGGGAAGAGCCCGTTCCTGCGCGTGGCATTCTCCGGGCGCTGCACCGCTCATGACCGGCAGCGGAAGCTGGATGACGGCATCGAACGCGTCGTCTGGTTCAGCCGGCCGGACCTGCTGGCCCGGAACGCCCGGCTGCGCAGTCCAATGGTCCTGCGCACAGTCGACGACTACGAAAGTGGCATTCGCTCTCCAATCGGTCGATTCAAGGACCTGGCCATAGACCAGCTGCAGCGCCACGCGACCGTGCTGTGAGGAGCCTCGCAGCACACCGGTCCGGCTGCTAGAATTTTGCTCCATGTCTGGCGTTTCTCCAGGGCTCGTGATCGTTGGCCTTTCCGGTGGAGTCGACTCCGCCGTTGCCGCGTTGTGCCTGCTCCGGGACGGCCATCAGGTCGAAGCCCTGCACATGACTAACTGGGAGGATGCCAATGAATATTGCACGGCCGGGACTGACCTGGCTGATGCGCGGCGCGTCTGCGCGGACCTCGGCATAAAGCTTCATCAGGTGAATTTTGCCCGCGAGTACCGGAACGAGGTATTCGCGGATTTCCTGAGCGAGCTGCGGGCCGGACGCACTCCCAATCCCGACGTGGCCTGCAACCGGCACATCAAGTTCGGCGCCTTCCTGCGCCACGCTCTGCGGCTTGGGGCCGACCACATTGCTACCGGGCACTATGCCCGCATCGAGCACGGTCCGGTGCCCCGCCTGTTCCGGCCGGCCGACAGGGAGAAGGACCAGACCTATTTCCTTCACGCCGTCGATGCGGCGGCATTGTCCCGCTCGCTGTTTCCGCTGGGTTCCATCGAGAAGCAGGCGGTCCGCCGCCTGGCGCAGGAGTACGGCCTGGCGAATCACGCCAAGCGCGACAGCACTGGCATCTGCTTTGTGGGTGAAAGGCCATTCCGGGAGTTCCTCGCGGAACACGTCACCACCCGGCCAGGGCCCATCCTGACGGCTTCCGGTGAATCAGTCGGGCAGCACCGTGGCCTGCCGTTCTACACACTGGGCCAGCGGGAGGGCCTCGGGATCGGTGGCTGCCGTGGGGGCCTCCAGTCTCCCTGGTTCGTGGCGGCCAAGGACGCCACCCGGAATGCCCTGATCGTGGTCCAGGGTGGAAATCACCCCCGACTGCTGAGACGGGAAGTCACCGCGGGCGACCTGCGCTGGATTGCCGGCGAGCCGGCGGGAATCGGGGCTGGCCTCGACCTGCGGGCGCGCATCCGGCACCGCCATGAACCGGCGGGCTGTCATGCGCGAACCATGCCCGGCGGACGGCTTCTGGTCTCGTTCGAACAGCCGCAGAGGACGCCCGCTCCAGGCCAGTATGTGGTCCTGTACGACCACGACGAATGCCTGGGTGGCGGGGTGATTCTCGACGACGATGGACCAACGGACCGGTCGTGCCACTCCCGCCTCGCCACGGCGTAGTCCGGATCGATCCGCTATAATTTTCTGCCGTTCCTGACCCACTCTTGCCGGCGACCGCGGGTTGCCGGCCGGAGAGACCCGCGCCTGTCCCGCTTCGGAGAAAACTGCAATGGCCAAAGTGCTCGACGCAAAGTCCACCCTGTCCGTGAACGGCACGGACTACGACATCTACGCGCTGTCGGCGGTAAAGGAAGGCCACGTCGGCCGCCTGCCCTACTCCCTGAAGATCCTTCTGGAGAACCTC
>CAZTGY010000275.1:0-4201 GCA_964613445.1 uncultured Chromatiaceae bacterium
AGTACACCCCGGACGGCGCCAAGACGTCGGTGGCGGGCTTCGTGACGGCCTACAACAACCTCATCGACACCGTCACCGAGCTGACCCGCTACAACGTGGACACGCGGGATGCGGCTCCCCTGCTCGGCGACGCGACCGTGCGCGGCATCCGCGACCAGCTGCGCCGGGAGCTCAGCGCCACGCTCGGCTCCGGCACCTTCACGTCGCTGGCCGCCATCGGCGTCACCACCGAGACGACCGGCAAGCTGGCGGTGAACGCGACCAGGCTGGCTGGCGCCATCGATTCCGACTTCGACGCCGTGAGCTCGCTTTTCGCCGGTACCGGCGGCCTCGCCAAGCGGCTCGAGAACATTACCGGGGCGACCCTCTCCAGCGGCAGCACGATCACCACCCGCGAGGCGGCGCTCAAGACCACGCTCAAGACGATCACCTCCCAGCGGGAGACGCTGGACGAGCGGATCGAGCGGGTCCGGGCCCGCCTGCTCGACCAGTTCAACGCCATGGACCGCCTCCTGGGCCAGCTCAAGAACACCAGCTCCTTCCTGTCGCAGCAGCTCAGCTAGCGGCGCATTCCCGAGGATCCCGACCGATGACCTACGACCGCAACCCGATGAACCAGTACCGCACGGTCGACGCCTACGGCGCCGCGTCCGCCGGCGACCGCCTGCAGCTGGTGGCGCGCATGATGCAGGGCGCCCTCGACCGGATCGCGACGGCGCGCGGGCACATGCAGCGGGGCGAGCAGGCGCCGAAGGGCGAGGCGCTCGGCCGCGCCGTGCGGATGATCGACGGCCTGCGCGCCTGCCTGGATCACGAGCGGGGCGGCGAAGTCGCGACGAACCTGGCGGCCCTCTACGAGTACATGACCCGCAGGCTCACGGAAGCGAACCTCCGCAACGACCAGCGGCCGCTCGACGAAGTGGCGGACCTGCTGGACGAGATCCGCAGCGGCTGGGAACAGATGATGGCCTCGCCCAACCTGCGAGCCGTGCCGACTGCCACTGCAGGAGCCGACCGGGGCCCCGCATGAACCTGCTGGAGCGGATCATGGCCCTGACGACCGCGATCGAGGCACGCGTCGCGGACGCGGACTGGGCGGGCGCCACGGACCTCGATCTCGAGCGGCGGGAGCTGCTCCGGGACCTGTTCGCGACGCAACCCGACGTGGCGCGGGACGGTCGCGCCCGGGCGATCCTGGAACAGCTGCGGGCCCGCACGGACAGCACCTCCGCGGCCCTGCACGACACGCGGCGCGCGCTCTCGGCGGCAGCGCGCCAGCTGCAGGCGGCGCCCGGCGTGGTGCGCGCCTACGAGCGCATCGCCGACAGCGTCCCGCGCCGGGTTGCCGAGACAGCCGGGGAGTAGGCAGGCATGAACCGATCCCAGAACGATGCGGACTTCGACGGCCTCGCGCTGCACGACTTCCTGCCGCTGACGTGGGAGCCGTCGCCACTCAGCGATCCCGCCGAGCTCGAGCACTACAACCAGGAGACGGCCCGGGCACTGCAGGCTCTCGCGCTGTTCGAGGAGGCGCCGAAGGAACTGTCCACGGACCCGAATCCCAAGGGACAGGAACTGCAGCACCTGGAAGCCAAGGTGGACGTGCTGCTGTCGCTGGTCACCCGGCTGGTCGGCCACCAGCAGGGACTGCCGAAGCGGCACAACACCGTGCTGCGGGCGGATTCGCTGGAATGGACCGGGCCCTGCGCCGAGCAGGCGCGCACGGGCGACAGCGGCGTGCTCGTGGTGTATCCGAACCCCCTGCTGCCCATCCCGTTCCGCCTGGCGGGCCGCGTGGTGAGCTCGGTCGAGCGCAGTGGCACCAAGTGGCGGATCACCCGCTTCGAGCACCTGTCGCCCCTGGTCAGCGTGGGCCTGGAGAAGCTGGTCTTCCGCCGGCACCGGCGCCAGGTGGCCATCGCCCGGGGCACGGACGTCTTCAGCAAGACCGGCATCCACCGGGCGCCAAAATTCTGACGGGCGGGCCCTTGGGGCCCGCGCCAAATCCCCGACAGGCCCCGGCGCGGGCCGCGCCTTTACCTCTAACCTGATGTTTTCATTGACCTGATCGCGTCCGGCACGCTTCTTGCTAATTGATCCTCCGTGATCACCCAGCAAGACAGCAGCCCCATGCGCGATGCGACCCCTGCTCCCGGCTTCGACACCCTGGCCGAAGTCCAGCTGGCGAACGCCTTCGCCGCATTCACCTATGCCTCCACCCGGCTGGAGGCGGCCTACGGCAGCCTCGAGTCCGAGGCCGCGGCCCTCAAGGACGCCCTGGCGACGGCCACCGCGGAGCGCGATGCCGCGTGGCAGGCCGTGCGGGACCGGGAGCTCGACGCGGTCCTGTCCCGGCACCAGCGGCTGGCGGCGCTGGGCGAGATGGCGGCAACCCTCGCCCACCAGATCCGCACGCCCCTGTCGTCCGCCCTGCTCTATGCCTCCAACGCGGCCAATCCCGGCCTCGCACCCGCCCGCCGGGACGAGCTCCTCGGCCGCGCGATCGGCTGCCTGCACAACCTCGAACAGCTCGTCAGCGACATGCTCGGCTTTGCGCGCGGCGCCACCGCCAGCAACGCGCCGGTGGCGGTCGCCGACATCGCCATGGCCATCACCAACGCCGCGCCCGCGCTGGTCCGCGAGGGGCAGCGACTGAACGTCGCAACGCCGCCGGCCACCGCCGTGGTTTGCGGCAGCCGGGAAGCGCTGGTCGGTGCCGTGCTGAATCTCGTCACCAACGCCCTGCAGGCTGCAGGCCCGAACGCCACCGTGGACGTGGAGAGCCGGCTGGACGGGCAGATGGCCGAGATCCGGGTCACCGACAACGGCCCGGGCGTGCCCGTGGCGCTGCGCCAGCGCATCTTCGAACCCTTCTTCACGTCGCGTCCCGACGGCACGGGCCTTGGCCTCGCCGTGGTCCGGTCAGTGGCCGAAGCCCACGGCGGCGACATCCGCCTGGACAGCACGGGCGGCGCCGGCGCCCGCTTCGTGCTGCGCCTGCCGCTGGCGGCAGGCGTGGGCCGGCTCCGGGAGCACCAGGCCGCATGAACACCCGTCATCCGATCCTGCTCGTCGAGGACGACGCCACGCTGCGGGAGGCGCTTGCGGAGACACTGCGCCTTGCAGAGTACGCGGTGGTCACCGCCGCCGACGGCACCGCCGCGCTGGAGGCCCTGCAGGCCGGCAACTACAGCGCCGTGGTCACCGACTACCAGATGCGGCCGATGGACGGCTTTGCGCTCCTCACCGCGATCCGCGAGGTGCGCCCCCACCTGCCGGTGCTGCTGATCACCGCCCACGGCAGCATCGAGCACGCCGTGCGCTGCATGCTGGAAGGCGCCAGCGACTACCTGGTGAAGCCCTTCGCGGCCCAGGCGCTCGTCGAGCGGCTGCGCCAGCTGATCCCTGCCACCACGAGTTCCGCCCATGACCTGGTGATCGCCGACCCCGCCAGCGTCGAGCTCGTGACGCTCGCCAGCCGGGTGGCGCCGTCCGAGACGACGGTCCTCATCAGCGGCGAGAGCGGCACGGGCAAGGAAGTCCTGGCCCGCCTGCTGCACCGGCTGTCACCGCGGGCGGACGGCCCGTTCGTGGCACTGAACTGCGCGGCCATTCCCGAGAACATGCTGGAGGCCCTGCTGTTCGGCCACGAGAAGGGCGCGTTCACGGGGGCCCACGAAGCCAGGCCCGGCAAGTTCGAGCAGGCCCAGGGCGGCACGCTGCTGCTGGACGAGGTCACCGAGATGGACATCGGCCTGCAGGCCAAGCTGCTGCGCGTCCTGCAGGAGAAGGAAGTCGAGCGCATCGGGGGGCGCGCGCCGATCCGGCTGAACGTCCGCGTGATCGCGACGACGAACCGTGACCTGCGCGAGCAGGTGGCCGCCGGCCGCTTCCGCGAGGACCTCTACTACCGCCTGAGCGTCTTCCCCCTCACCACGCCCCCGCTCCGCGACCGTCCCGCCGACATCGTGCCGCTCGCCCGCTACTTCCTGCAGAAGGCCGCGGGCGGCAATCGCCCGGCGCCGGCGCTGGCGGACGACGCCCTGCTGGCGCTCGGCAGCCACCGCTGGCCCGGCAACGTCCGCGAACTGCAGAACACCCTCCAGCGCGCCGTCATCCTCTGCAGCGGCAACCTGATCCGCGCCCGCGACCTGCGTTTCGAGCCGTCGGCCGCTCCCGCCGCGCCTGCTGTAGGAGCGCC
>CAZTGY010000276.1:0-4191 GCA_964613445.1 uncultured Chromatiaceae bacterium
CAACATCACCGCCGCGCTGTACATCTTCCTCGGTGCCTTCACCTATGGCGTCGTGTACACGGTCTGGCTCAAGCGCCGCACCTGGCTCAACATCGTGATCGGCGGTCTCGCGGGCAGCTTTGCCGTCATGGCCGGCGCTGCGGCGGTGGACGCCGAATTCGAGCCGGCGCCGCTGATCCTTGCCGTCGTGCTGTTCCTCTGGACGCCGCCCCACTTCTGGGCGCTGGCCTTCGCCTGCAAGAAGGACTACGCCGCGGCCGGCGTGCCCATGCTGCCGGTCGTGGTCAGCGACGCCCTGTCCACCCGCACCATCCTCGCCCACGCCATTGCGCTCGTGGCGCTGTCCATCCTGCCGTTCTGGTACGGGATGAGCTGGATCTACCTGGCCAGCGCCGTGGCCGGCGGGGCGTACTTCCTGCTGGCGAGCTGGCGGCTCGTGCTCTCGCCCACGATCCCGCAGGCCTGGCGGACGTTCGCCGCCTCGATCGTCCAGCTGGGGCTGCTGCTGACCGGTGCGATCTTCGACAACCTGCTGCTGGGCTAGGCGGCCGGCACTCGTGATGCACGAGCCGCCGCAACCCCGCACATGACGCGGGCGATGTACCGGAAGCCATTTCCGGGGCTGGTCGCCTTCACCGTTGCCTTCCTGAGCCAGTGGCTCGGCCACGGTGCCTGGGCCTTCATCCGCGGCGTGTTCGGTGAATACCAGGAGGTCGCCAGCCTGGCGGTGGGCGCGGTGGGCGCCGGCCTGATCTGGCGAGGCCTGAAGCGGAGCGAGGTCCCCGCGACCTGGATGGGCTTCCTTGGCGCACTGCTGGTGTGGGTGGGCTGGTTCGAATTCACCTTCGAGTTCTACGCGGGCATGTTCCGCATTCCCGAGTACACCAGCCCGACCGGGCTGCCGATCTTCGCCGGCGCCACCATCCTGATGGCGACCATGCCGATCATGCTGGCCCTCCTGCTCGTGTACGGCTTCTTCAACCGGCAGACCAGGTGCAACCTGATCCGCTGGTGCCACCGCAACCTCGGCTTCAATCCGGGCATGCCGACGCCCGACAACGGACGCAGCTTCGCCCGCATCACGGCCATCGAAACGCTGTTCGTGACCTGGTTCTGCTATGAGTTCTGGCTGTACGTCGGCTACATGCTCGGCAACACGCTCATCATGGTGGTCTACGTGGCGTGGACCGCCTGGGCCGGGTACATCTTCTGGAAGCTGACCAGGATCCCGCGGGTCGGCCATGCCGTGCGCTATGGCATCCCGGTGGGGATCGTCGCCTGGGGCGTGGCCGAGATGCCCGCGCACTTCGGCCTGTACTCCGAGATCTGGCTGAAGCCCTTCGACTACGCCGTCACCAACTCCATCATGCTGGCGATCTTCACGGCAGGAATGATCTACGTCGCCCGCCAGCCCGGGAAGGCCTCCGGACCGGAGGCAACGGAGCCGGGCTGACGGTTCGCCAGCCCCAGGCGCCGCGCGGCTTTACGCCGCGCGAGAGTTGTGGTTACTATCGGACGCCAGGTCGCAACGGGGGTTGCGTCAGGCGTGTCCTTCGGGATCTCAGGGGGAGTTCAATGCGAGCAGTAATGGTCGGCGGCACGCGGGCTGCAGTCTTGGTCGTGGGCGTTGCACTGACGGCATTCACCGTCGATGCCCTGGCAGTGGAAGAGATCATCGTCACGACCCGCAAGCGGGAGGAAAACCTCCAGTCCGTGCCGATCGCCGTGCAGGCGATCACGCAGCAGGACATCGAGCGCAAGGGCCTGGTCAACCTGAACGACGTCGTCCAGCAGTCATCCAGCCTGATCCTCGACCAGGGCTTCGCCCCCCAGGACCAGCGCCTCGTCATCCGCGGCCTGTCACCCACGCGCGGCCGGCAGAACGCAGCGATCCTCCAGGACGGCATCGACGTCTCGAGCGAAGCCATTGCCACGGCGGGCGGGTCCCTGCTGATCAATCCCCGGCTCTTCGACCTGGAGCGCGTCGAGATCGTCAAGGGCCCCCAGGTGGCCCTGTACGGCCGCTCGGCGTTCAACGGCGCCATCAACTACATCACCCGCAAGCCGGGCGACGAGTTCCAGGCCAGGGTCGGCACCGACATCGGGTCGGATGGCCAGTTCGAGATATCGGGCGGCGTCGACGGGCCCATCACGGAGGGCCTGAGCGCCGGCGTGACCGGCATGGCGTGGAGCCACGACGGCTTCTACACCAACACCCTGACCCACGAGAAGGCGGGCGACGCGGAGGGCACCAGCATTGCCGGTACGCTGGTCTGGAAGGTCACCGACGGGCTGAGCGCCACGCTGCGGGTCGAGAACCTCAACGACGAATTCGGCGTGACCCCCTACGCCGTGATGCCGTTCAACACGGACTTCATCATTCCCGTGTCCGCCCAGGTCGATCCGGACGGCCCGGGGCCGTTGACGCCCACGGTGAGCCCGTCCGTCGGCAGCGTGCGTGGCATCAGCGGCGATGCCATGGATGGCGACGACCTGACGCTAGCCATGAGCGAGGACCCGCGCACCTGCGACCCGACCACCCCGAATGCCGGGAACCTGGGTTGCCGCAACTACCCGGGCAGCGACCGGGACATCACCCGGGGCACCCTGACGCTCGACTGGGACGTGGGCCCGGTCATGGTCACGTCGCTGACGCACTACGCCGACGCCAACACGTTCCAGCTCGAGGGCTCCGAGGACGTCAGCGCCAGCACGCCGGTTGCCGTGCCGAACCTCTTCGGTGGCACCACCATCGTCTCCTCGCCGGCGGAGTTCTGGCTGGACAACGACACCACGCTGTTCAGCCAGGAACTGCGGGTTGCCTCGAAGGGCGAAGGCAGCATCTCCTGGATGGCCGGCGGCCTGCTGTGGAAGGAGAAGGTCGACGTCGACGACGGTTCCTTCACCTGCCTCGCCACCGGTGGCTTCTCCTGCGGCCCGCTCCTGGCCGCCATCTCGCCGTCGGCGCCGCTCAACGTGCCCGATGACGGGCTGACCCCGCTCAACGCGGACAAGTGGCAGCGCGATACGGACCATTACTCCGTGTTCGGCCTGGTCGAGTGGCAGTTCCTGGAGCAGTGGAAGCTCACGCTCGAAGGCCGGCAGACCTGGGAGGACCTGGAGGTCAAGGGCCCGGACGTGGACAACGGCCTGTTCTTCGCCCCCGCCTTCGTCGGCCCCGGTACGCTGGGCGCCACGGGCGCGACTACCGTGGCCGATTCCCGGGGCGGCACGGAGGACGACAGCTTCTTCGCGCCGAAGGTGACGGTGACCTGGGTGCCCACTGGCGAGCAGCTCTACTACCTGTCCTGGGCCGAGTCGTTCAAGCCCAAGGGAATCAGCGCCCTGCTGGGCGGCACCGGCGCGTTCTACAACACCGCCTGCGGGCAGCCGGGGCCGCAGGTTGATTGCACCGATCCCATCGCCGACTTCCGGTTCGACCAGGAGAAGCTCGACAACTACGAGCTGGGCGCCAAGACGAGCTGGCTCGACCAGACCCTCCGCCTGAACGGCGCGGTCTTCTACCAGGACTTCAAGAACAAGCAGGTGTCCACCCAGGTCGAGGATCCCGACACGGGGCTCCTTCGCCCGCGGGACGTCAACGCGGGCAAGGCCGAGGTGTGGGGCGCCGAGATCGAGGCCACCTGGACCGCCACCGAGAACCTGACGCTCGGCGCGGCCTACACCTGGCTCGACACCGAGTACACGGACTTCGTGGCGTTCACCACCGGCGTGGGCACGATCGCCTACGCGGGGAACTGCGAGCAGGTGATCCTGACGCCCACCAGCCGCGGCTGCAACGTGGATTACTCGGGCAACCAGCTGGAGGGCGCCCCGGAGCACTCCTGGGTGGGCAATGCACGCTGGCAGGCCAGCCTGGTCGGGTCGACGGACTACTTCGTCGAGGGCAACGTGCAGTACCAGTCCGACCGGTATGCCAACAACCAGAACCTGCTGGTGTTTCCCTCCTACTCGCTGTTCGATTTTCGCGCCGGCATCGTGAACGACACCTGGGACATCATCGCCTACGTGGACAATGCCTTCGATGACGACACGGTGAGGACCGGCTTTGCCGACGGCGACATTCCCACCTTCGCGGCCACCTTCCGCTTCCTGAACCGCGGCACGCTGATCCTGCCGGATCCGCGCACCTACGGGATGCGGGTGAACTACCGGTTCGGCAAGAAGTAG
>CAZTGY010000277.1:0-4179 GCA_964613445.1 uncultured Chromatiaceae bacterium
CGCGGTAGGAGCGGCTTCAGCCGCGACCAGCCATTTCGTGGCCCGCGGCAGCACGGCCAGGAAATCTTTTTCGGCTACCGCTGCGGACAGCGGTGAGCGCCCGAAAAAGTTTCCCGGCCGTGCTGCCGCTGCGTAGGAGCGGCTTCAGCCGCGACCACTCACCCGACTTTGGGCAGGTGCTTCAGCGACTCCTGGATCGCCTCGCCGGGGTACTCGAAGTTCGTGAGCTCGCCCGCGAAGTAGCGGTCGTAGGACCCCATGTCGAAGTGGCCGTGGCCGGACAGGTTCACGAGCAGCACCTTCGGCTCGCCGCTCTTCACGCACTCCTTCGCCGCGCGGATCGTCGCCGCAATGGCGTGGGTGGACTCCGGCGCGGGCACGATGCCCTCGGTGCGGGCGAACAGCACGCCGGCCTCGAAGGTCTCGAGCTGCGGGATCGCGACCGCCTCGGCGAGGCCCTCGTGCACCAGCTGGCTGACCAGCGGCGCGGCGCCGTGATAGCGCAGGCCGCCGGCGTGGATGCCGGGCGGCATGAAGTCGTGGCCGAGCGTGTGCATCTTCAGCAGCGGCGTGAGGCCGGTGGCGTCGCCGAAGTCGTAGGCGTACACGCCCCTGGTCAGCGTCGGGCAGGAGGAGGGCTCGACGGCCACCAGCCGCACCTGCCTGCCGGCCGCCTTGTCGGCGAAGAAGGGGAAGGCGATGCCGGCGAAATTGGACCCGCCGCCGCAGCAGCCGAAGACCATGTCGGGGTATTCCCCGGCGAGGGCCATCTGCTTCTTCGCTTCCTCGCCGATCACCGTCTGGTGCAGCATCACGTGGTTCAGCACGGAGCCCAGCGCGTAGTTGGTGTCCGCGCGGCCCGCCGCCTCTTCCACGGCTTCCGAGATGGCGATGCCGAGCGAGCCGTCCGTGTCCGGCGTCTTCTTGAGGATCGAGCGGCCGGCGTTGGTGAGGTTGGTGGGGCTCGCGAAGACCTCCGCGCCCCAGGTCTGCATCAGCGAGCGCCGGTAGGGCTTCTGCCCGTAGCTGATCTTCACCATGTAGACGCGCACCTGCACGCCCAGCAGCTGGCCGGCGAGCGCCAGCGAGCAGCCCCACTGGCCGGCGCCGGTCTCGGTGGTCAGGCGGTTGATGCCCGAGATCTTGTTGTAGTAGGCCTGCGGGATCGACGTGTTCGGCTTGTGGGAGCCGGCGGGGCTCACCGCCTCGTTCTTGTAGTAGATGTGCGCCGGCGTGCCGAGCGCCTTCTCCAGCCGGTGGGCCCGGTACAGGGGCGTGGGGCGCCACAGCCGGTAGATCTCCCGCACCGGCTCCGGGATGGGGATCCAGCGCTCGGCCGAGACCTCCTGCTCGATCAGCGGGGCGGGGAAGATGGCCGCCAGCGCGTCCAGCCCCACCGGCTTGCCATCCGGCCCCAGCGGCGGGGGCGGCGGGTTCGGCAGGTCGGCCACCACGTTGTACCAGTGGGTGGGCAGCTCGGTCTCCGGGAGGAGGAACTTGGTGGTCATCGGGGGGCTCCGCTCGACTCTGGCAATCACGAGGCCGACTATTCTAGACTCGGAGCCTCGCAAACGCCCGAGCCCCGTCGGCGGGCGTGCACCGTCCCTTCCATCCGGCCCCGTCCAACCAAGGATTGCACCCGTCATGAACAACAAGCTCGTCCCGCTCCTGTCCGCCACGGCCGTCATCGCCTGCGCCACCCTCGGCGCGGTGCCCGCCATGGCCGCTGACCAGGGCATGCCCTCCCGGACCGTCTCGGCCAGCGTGACCCGCACCTCCACCGTCACCAAGATCGACAAGAAGGACCGCTGGATCACCCTCCGGCTCGAGGACGGCTCCCTCGTCGATGTCCAGGCCGGCCCGGCCGTGAAGAACTTCGACCAGATCAAGGTGGGCGACCAGGTGATTGCCGAGGCCCAGGACACCGTGACGATCGAAGTGGTGCCCGCCGGCCAGGCGGCGCCGAACATCACCGGCGGCTCTTCCGTGGTGACGGCGCCGAAGGGCGCAAAGCCCATGGGCATCGTCGTGGACACCGTGGTGGTGTCGGGCAAGGTGACCGCCATCGACTACGGCGCGCGGACCGTGACGCTGGTTGGCCCCGAGGGGAATTCCCGCACGTTCCAGGTCGGCCCCGAGGCCACGAAGTTCGACGCCGTCAAGCAGGGTGACGTGGTCGTCATCACGCTGAAGAGTGCCACTTCGCTCCAGGTCGTGACGCCCACGAAGAAGTAGGGCAGAGCGCGCCTCGCGCCAGCCACGTCCAGCAATTCCTGACAGACATACCGGGAGCATCGCCATGCATCGCCCTGCACAACACCCGTCGCTCGTCCTCGCCGCCGCCGCCCTGGCGCTCGGCGCGGCAGGCCCCGTCCTGGCCGGCAGCGAGACCGGCGGAGCCAGGCCCGACTTCTCCGCCGCGCCGCCGCCCGCGCCGGCCGGCACGGAACTGCCCATGTACAAGATCCCGAACATCTTCCCGGCGGCCGAGGCCTACTACGCGCCGGACGACTACCACATCATCGCCCAGACCCAGGACCCGGAGGCGGCGAAGCCCGAGCCGGGCAAGGTGGGCGGCGCGCTCACCTGGATCTTCACCGACGACGGCAAGAAGTCCTGGCGGGTGAACGCGAAGGGCAACGATGCCTGCTCGTATTTCTTCCCGGACCAGAAGCGCATCGTCTGGACCTCCACCAAGGACAACCTGGACCTGCCCAAGGGCAACTGGTCCGATTCCAACGATTACCCGACCGGGGCGGAGCTCTACACCTCCGACCTGGACGGCAGCAACATCAAGCGCCTCACGAACAACAAGTACTACGAGGCGGAAGTGTCGGTGTCGCCGAACGGCCAGTGGGTCGTCTTTGGCCGCAACATCGACGGCAACATGAACCTCTGGCGGATCCGGCCGGACGGCACGGGCGAGCAGCAGATCACCTTCACGGAAGACTGGCAGCCCGGCGCGCCCTTCTACATGCCCGACAACGAGACGATCATGTTCCGGGCCTGGCGGCGCAGCGAGTACGGCAAGATCAAGCCCACCCCCATGACCGTCTTCACCATCAAGCACGATGGCACGGACCTGAAGCAGCGCACCTTCGACCGGTCCATGAACTGGGCTCCCTACCCGGGCCCCGACGGGCGCCACTACGTCTTCGTCCGCATGGACGAGGGCAACAACTGGGAAGTCCACCTGGGCGACCTGACCGGCGCGCCGTCGAAGCGGCTGACCTTCAACCCGGGCTTCGACGGCCTGCCGTCCCTGTCGAAGAACGGCAAGAAGATGCTCTTCGCCCGCAGCGCCACGGGCCGCGCCAACCTCTCCACCTTCGTGATGGACGTGTCGTCGCTCAAGCTGGGGCCGGAGAACTACCAGGGCATTCCCGAGACGCCGGTGCCGCCCGACGCGATGATCGTGACGGACTTCAATTCCGGGGCACGCTAACCCGTAGGAGCGGCTTCAGCCGCGACCGTCCGGAGTCGCGGCTGAAGCCGCTCCTACGGCAAAGTCGCGCCTGAAGGCGCTCCTACACCGGCCGGCAGCAGCGGCGCGGGGTCCAGCACCCAGTTCTTTTCCGTGCGGCGCGCGGGGCAGGGGATCGCATGGGCCACGTCGCCGGCCTGCGCCTTGAGGGCGTGCATGTCGAGGCGCCAGCCGCGACTTTCCCACTCGCCCAGGTACCGGCGGTACTGCCCGATGCCCTCGTCGCCGACGACGAGCACCTCCTTCGTCGATGACTCCGGCGTGCGGACCGGGTTCAGCTTCGTGATGATGCCGATGTCCTCCCCGGCGATGGCCACGTTGATCTGCCGGATCCGCGCGTCATTCGCCTCTTCCAGCATGCAGTTCCGCATGTTGAGGAAGAAGATCCGCGTGTGGCCGTCATCGATCGGCTGCTCGAAGAAGTACTGCACGAAGACGTTGTCCTTCGACAGGCTGATCCGGGTGATGAGCGTGTTCGCGCCGTAGTGGCCGGAGCTCGCGCTGAAGTGCTTCGGGTCCAGGTCGTTGCGCAGGTCCTCGAGCTGGGTCGTGCCCTTCTTCGGCGGGTCCATCTGCACGAACACCGTGGTGCTCCACTCGCCGGTGGTGACCTGCATGCGGTCGGGCTTGAACCTGATGTTGCCCTGGAGCGCGTGCACGAACTCGTTGTGCACCGGGTCCAGCCCGTTCTCGAT
>CAZTGY010000278.1:0-4173 GCA_964613445.1 uncultured Chromatiaceae bacterium
CCAGCATGAGCACGGGGTGCGCGATCTCGTAGGTCACGAACAGGCGGGCGGTCGCCAGGATCAGGAGGCCGAGGAGCACCGACTTGGTGGCGGCCGCACCCACGTACCCGAGCACGACCTCGACGGCGGATATCGGTGCTGACAGTACCTCATAGATCGTCCCCGAGAATTTCGGCATGTAGATGCCGAAGGAGGCATTCGAGATGCTCTCGTTCAGGAGGTTCAGCATTACCAGCCCGGGGATGATGAAGGCCCCATAGCTGATGCCCTCGATGGTGCCCATCCGGGAACCGATCGCCGCGCCGAAGACGACGAAGTACAGCGACGTCGAGATGACCGGTGAGGCGATGCTCTGGCCAAGCGTCCGGAACCAGCGGGACAGCTCGAAAGCGTAGATGGCCCGGACGGCATACACGTTCATGCCTGTGCCCTCACCAGGTTGACGAAGATCTCCTCCAGCGAGCTTTCCGTCGAGTGCAGGTCCCTGAAGTCGATGCCCTGTTCATTGAGGCCGCGAAGCAGCCCGGCAATCCCGCCACCCTCGGCGCGCGCGTCGAAGGTATAGACCAGCTCGCAGCCGTGGCCAGCCAGTTCCAGTGGATAGCCGCGAAGTCCGTCCGGAATCGACTTCAGGGGGGCCTGCAGGTGGATCCGCAACTGCTTCTTGCCCAGCTTGCGCATCAACTCCGCCTTGTCCTCGATCAGGATGATCTCGCCCTTGCTGATCACCCCGACGCGATCGGCCATCTCCTCGGCCTCCTCGATGTAGTGCGTGGTCAGGATGATGGTCACGCCATTGTCACGGAGTCCCCGGACCATGTCCCACATGTCCCGGCGCAGTTCCACGTCCACGCCAGCCGTTGGCTCGTCCAGGAACAGGATGGCCGGGTCGTGGGACAGGGCCTTGGCGATCATCACCCGGCGCTTCATGCCGCCGGACAACTGCATGATCCTGGAATGGCGCTTGTCCCACAGCGAGACGTCGCGCAGGACCTGCTCGACGCGCGCCCGGTCGGGTGGCTTGCCGAAAAGTCCCCGGCTGAAATTGACGGTGGCCCAGACCGTCTCGAACATGTCCGTGTGCAGCTCCTGGGGCACCAGTCCAATCGCCTGGCGGGCGCGCCGGAAGTCCCTGACGACGTCATGCCCGGCCGCGAGGATGGTGCCTGCCGTCGGGTTCACGATGCCGCAGATGATGTTGATCAGCGTCGTCTTGCCGGCGCCGTTGGGCCCCAGCAGGGCAAAGATCTCGCCGCGCCGGATCTCCAGGCTGACGTCCCGGAGCGCCTGGAAGCCGGAGCCGTAGGTCTTGGTGAGCCCCCGTACCGAAATTATCGACTGCACGTCATGACCTCGACTAGGATCGCCAACAGTGGCGCGCATCATCTATTCATCACCGATCTACGACAAGCTCCGGGTTGGCCCGAGTGCGATCACAGGCCGCGGCCTCTTTGCGGGTTGCGCCATCCCTGCCCGCGCCAAGATCGGCGAGTTCGAGGGTGAGGTTGTGTCCATCAGGGAGGCGCGGCGGCGGGCCCGGGGGCGCCAGGTCGTTGCCATCATCGAACTGGCCGGGCTTGCCATTGATGCCACCGACACCGGCCGTGGCTTTCGCTTCATCAATCATTCCTGTGCACCAAACACCTTTACCCGCCTTACGGCGAACCGGGCCGAGTTCTATGCCCTCCGCCGGATCCGGGCGGGTGAGGAACTGACGGTGGACTACGGGGTGAGTCATCATGACGGGCAGCTTGCCTGCCGATGCGGCACGGCCGGATGCTGCGGGTGGATCTAGCAAGACAAGAGGGGGGCGGATGCGCACCGAAGCGGAGCAGGCGAACGAGGATCTGGTGAACCGGTTCTGCAGTGACTGGTCGAAGCGGGATGCGGAGCTGCTGGCGGGCTACTTTGCCGAGCCGTTTGAGTACATGGTCTGGGAGGGCGGCCCGGTCATCACCACCCGTGAGGCATTCATCAGGCAGATGGGGCCTTTTCTCGCAAAGCTGAAGGCCGTGGACTGGGTAGTGGTGCGTTCCCACGCGCTGGGCCCCATGGTGATCAATGAACGGATAGATCATTTCCATGCCCACGACAGCAAATACGACAACCACCCGCACATCGCTGGCATGTTCATCGTTCGCGACGGGAAGATCGCCGTCTGGCGCGACTACACCATCCGGTCGGGCTAGTCGCCTTCATCCGGAAGGCGGGCTTCCCGGTTCCACGCCCGGCCCGTAAGCCGCCAGCCAGCGCTCGCGGATGCCCGGGTTGTCGCTTATCCGGCTTTCCGGCAACGCGACGGGTTCGTACCAGCCAGCAATGCGGCCCTCCACGCCGGTGTGCTCGGTCGGCGTGATGGCGCCAGGCTCGTCGAGACTGCCAACGGCAAGGTCCATGCGGTCGCTGCCCAGGTAGTGGAATGCCAGCGGCGTGCCGCAATTCGCGCAGAACCCCCGGCGTGCAATCCGTGACGAGGCGTACCACGCCGGCGCGGCCGCTTCCCAGGCAACGTCGGCGACGCTGACATTGATGAAGGTTGCGAACACGTTGCCGAACGCCTTCTGGCACATCCGGCAATGGCAGAAATAGCCTTCAGGCTTCTCCATCCGGACGGAATAGCGGTGGCTCCCGCACTGGCAACCGCCGCGTAACGTGACCATGCGCAACTCCCTGCCGTCTTGGCGTTCACGGGCCCTGGCGTCATCATAGGCTGGCACCATTTGTCCTGGAACAAGGCGATGATGAACCCGAAACGCATTCCCGCCCTGATGCTGGCGCTGCTGCTGGTGGCCGGACCGGGTCAGGCCCTCCTGGCCCAGCACACGCTCACGGGCGAGCTGCCCAGGCCCCGGAGCAGTGGCCCCCCCATAGTCCTGGTGGCTGGCGCCACGGGCCGGACGGGGCGCCTCGTCCTCGATCAGCTGCGTCGGGATCCCCGCTTCGCCATCCGGCCCATGGCCCGGGACGTGGCGGCGGCACGCAAGAAGACCGGCAGCGACTACGCGTGGGTGGCAGGCGACGTGACGAAGCCGGAGACCCTGGGCCCTGCACTCGCCGGTGTCAGCCTCGTGATCGTCACCATCGGCGCCACGGAACGTTCGGGGCCGAACAGCCCGGAGTTCGTGGATTACGGCGGGGTAAGGAACCTGACCGACGCGGCCCGGGCGGCAGGCGTCCGCCAGCTGGTGCTGGAATCGTCGATGGGGGCGGGCAGCGGTGGCGGCCTGCTCGGCATGGTGCTCAACCTGCTGTCGGGCGATGCGCTCACGTGGAAGGCCAGGGGCGAGGCGCACCTGCGGGCCAGCGGAGTCCCGTACACCATCGTCAGGCCGGGCGGCCTGACGGACGATCCGGGCGGCCAGGCGGGTATCGCCCTGCAGCAGGGCGATGCAGGGTCCGGGAGGATTCCGCGGGCCGACGTTGCCGCCGTGATGATTGCGGCGCTCGACAACCCGGACGCCCTGGGCAAGACGTTTGAGGTGATCAGCGACGACCGGGCGAAGTGGGAGGCGTGGCGGACGGGTTTCAGCGCCCTCCACCGGGATTCGCCAGCCAGTCCCTGACGGTTGTCCAGGGCTCCACGTCCGCGTACTTCAGCATCAGGTCACAGAGACTGGCGAAGTGCGGGATCTCGTGCCTGTCGGCGACGCATTCCTCGGGGACGATGACCCGATAGCTACGTGACAGCGCGTCCACGGCGCTGGCGCGCACGCAACCTGAGGTGCTGCCCCCGGTCAGTATCACCGTGTCCACCCGATGCCAGTTGAGCACGGACCCGACGGGCGTCTCGTGGAAGACGCTGGCCATGCGCTTGTTGAATACGGCATCCCGTTCCCTGTCGATCACCAGGCGCGGATCCAGCCGGGCCCTCTCCGAGCCTTCCTTGATGTTCTGCAGGGAGTCCTCGGTGTTGGTCCGGGTCCCCCAGACCCCGGCGTCCGACGCGTCGGGCAGGTACGCCACGTAAGTCCAGATCACCGGCCAGCCGCGGGCGCGGGTGAGAGTGGCCAGCTGGTTCACGTGCTCCAGCTGCCGGGGATCGGTCTCGTAGGCGGTACGAAAACGTCCGACGTCAGTGTAGGCACACTGCAGGTCGATGTTGATCAGCGCCGCCTTGCTGCCGAAGCCGAACTTCGCGCGGGAGGGATTGGCCTTTACGCGGGCCCAGTACTG